>JADHLU010000069.1 GCA_016780435.1 Flavobacteriaceae bacterium | reverse complement strand
TGGCTATGGTCGAAATCAACAACGAGAGAAAGGCCGGAAGCCTAAATCTCAAAATGAGCAGCAGCAACAGGGCCAGCCCCAAAAAAAGCGCTACCAATGAATTCACCTCAATCATTTGGGCCAGGGGTAAAAGGTTAAAGTCTCGGCAGACTGCTTGAAGTACACCCCGTGCGCACCAAAGTAGTCGCGCTGAGCCTGAACCATGGCGGCCGAAGACCGCTCTTGAGTCATCTGCTGGTAGTAGTTTAAGGCGGCTTGCATGCTGCTCAAGGGCAGATCGTTATCAATGGCCGCAGTAATCACCTTCTTCACCGAAGGTTTTTGAGCAAAAAGTTCCTCTCGTGTGGCCTTGTCAAAAAGGGCTGAAAGTTGACCGTCAACCTTGGGCATGAGCTGCTGTAAAAGAGTGGAACGTATGATGCAACCCGAGGACCAAACAGAGCAGAGATCCGATAAATTGACCTTCCAACCCAACCGATCTGAGAAGGCGGCGATCATTTCGAAGTGCTGGTAGTGATTGATGATTCGGGTAAAAGCATAGGCCTGTTTCAATTCGTCTGCTAACACCGAGGGCTTTGCTGCCGAGCGCTCAGCGTACTGGGCGAGTTCTTGGCGCTGGGCCTTTTTATTGGAGATAAATCGGGCAAAAAGCGCCGAAGCGACCATAGAGAGCGGATCGCCCTTTAAAGCTCCTTCAACGAGGGTCGCCGCACCCGTTTGATTGTAAGCGGCGCGATCGGCTATACGCTCAATCACATATCCTTCATCGTCTTTAGTTCTTAAAATGCGGCTGCTGATCTCAAGCAGGTAACTCTGCTGACTGCTGTCGTTCCAAGCTTCGAAAACCTCGGCAATCGTTTGGTAATCTAAGCCCATAAGGGAGTGCATAAACTCAAAGGCCTCGGCTATGGCCTGCATTTCGGCGTACTCTATGGCGTTGTGAACCATTTTTACAAAATGCCCTGATCCGCCCGGTCCGATGTGCTTAAGGGCCAACTGACCCGAGGGGGTCTTGGCCGCTATTGATTTCAAAAAGGGCTCGGCAAGTGCGTATGCCGATGGTGTGCCCCCGGCCATGAGCGAGGCTCCCTCGAGGGCTCCTTGTTCTCCGCCCGAGACTCCCAAGCCAAGCATGTTTACTTCATAAGTCTTAAGCATACTCATGCGCCTTTCGGTATCTAGGTAGTGGGCGTTTCCGGCGTCAATAATTAAATCGCCCGACTGCAGCAATGGCCGAAGCTCGGCGATGAGCTCATCTACCGCGGGCCCGGCAGTGACCATGAGCACGATCTTACGCGGCTGTTCTAGTGAGGCCACAAAATCGCTCAGCTCTTCATAGGCTGCGGCCTGGCGCAACTCGACAAACTGCTGAGTCAGAGCCAGTGCCACGCCTTCTTCGCTTCCGCTAATACGGCGGTTGTAGAGCGACAAGCTATGCCCATTTTTGGCCCAGTTTCTAGCCAAAGCCCTGCCCATGACTCCCATTCCGACAATACCTAATTGCTTCTTCATAACTGGCTGAGTATATACTTCACTTGCTGTTCTGGCGTCTGATCGATTGCGACAATCAAGGCCTCTTCTGGAGGTTCAAGATCGTCAAATTGAGAAGATAATAGCGACGGAGGCATATAATGCCCTGGCCGACTTTCTAAACGCTCGCGAATCTGATCGAAACTGCCGCTTAAAAACACCCAGCTGATCGGATTGTTTTCTTCTAAAATAGCCCGGTAGCTGGCCTTAAGTGCTGAGCAGGCCAAAACCATTGCCTCCTCTCTTGGCTCAAGGCAGAGCGCATTGAGTCTTTTTAACCAAGGTAATCTGTCCAAATCGTCAAGGGCTATACCCGACTGCATTTTTTGTGTGTTCTCGATCGGATGGTAATCATCAGCATCCACAAAACGAGCACCTAGGGCATCGGCCAGCAGCTTGCCAACGGTGGTCTTGCCGCTTCCGCTTACTCCCATAAGTACGATTACCTCTTGCATGCTTTTACGTGGCTCAAAGTAGTTATTTTCTGCAGACTTAACGCAGTAAGAGCTTTACCGATTGGTCTATTGAACACCCTGAAAGCCGATCTAAACTTTCATCGCTGAGAAGAAGTATTCTGGGGTATCCTCCGCTTACCTGCGCATCGCGATGTAAGACAATACACTCTCCTGAAGGGGTCAATTGCACTATTCCGGGAAAGACCGCACAAGAGCTAATGCTTTTAGTTGATTTTTTTAAATGAGTCGAGGGCAATAGGCGATAGCCCATTCGGTTAAAATCAGCTACCTTAAAATTGAGCTGATTGAGTAGGTTGGGTTGCAGTAAAAAATGAAATTCTGGACCCCTCTGCGCCTCCAGAACAAATTCTTCTTCGGCCCCACCTGAAGGCGTTTCAGGAGATGAATTCGGTTCAAATTGCTCATGCGAATCATAGGCCAATTGCTGACCCTTCTGTAATCTAGGATGCTCAAATAGCGACGGATGCATTGAGCGACTATTCAGAATACATTCGGTCTGAAATCCGCCCTTAACCGCCATGTAAGTGTAGACCCCTTCTGTGCTGCGACCTATAAAAAGCTCATCGCCCGCCTTGGCCTTATGAACCTGGGCACTTGAAAGAGCCAAACTATTAAGTCTAGCTTCTTTAGCTGCGCCAGAGAGGGTGAAAAAGGTAGGGGTGTGAAAGCGGTAGACTCCTCCGATCTGGCCGATTTCAAGGGCCGCGTCGTTGGGGTGATTGCCTAATCGCGCATTGGCCTCGGCAAAGGCCTTTTGGTGTATGGCACCTGAAACGGCGATACCTAGCGATCTAAAACCGAAGCGTCCAAGATCTTGAACGGTATCAAAAAGTCCAGCGCGGATTATCTCGAGCATGACAACAGTCGTTTTCGGTCATCAACCTGCATCCAGGCCTGAGACCATTCGTTTAATTCTTGCTTAGTAACCGACTTAAAGCGCAGCTCATCTCCCACATTCATGAGCATTGGGGGCTGACTGCGGTGGTCAAAAAGGTCGAAAGCAATTTCTCCAAGCACATGCCAGCCTCCACTGGTTTCAACCGGATACACCCCAGTTTGGCCACCTGCAATGGCTACTGACCTTGGCGGTACGCGAAGCGCGGGGGTGTTCTTCCGTGATACGTGCAGCGATTTTGGCAGACCTGAAGCGTAGAAAAATCCGGGCAAAAAACCGAAACCCTCAATAGTATAGGTTTGCGACTGGTGCTGCGCTATAATCTGCTGAGTGCTTAAACCAAGCTGAAGCGAAAGGGCCTCAAGGTCAGCGCCGTTGTAATGCACCGCTAGCTCCCAGCAATGGGGTTTATCGATCTCGCTCAAACGAAAACCACTCAGAAATTCTTCAATATCCGTTTGACTATTCGAGATATTTTTTTCGAAAAGGGTGAGGCTACCATTCACAGCCAGTATGTCTATATACCGGCCAAAATACGCTCTTAAGCCACTCATTATTTGCCTTAAAAACAAGGGGGTTAATCCTTGAAATTCAAGAGTCAAGACATCTTGACCAATAGGGTATGTGCGAAACTTAAGCCCCATGAATAGTCTGAAGAATGTGTTGCGTATTGGGGTGATCTGAATGCACACAAAAGGTATGGGCGTCTACAGCGTGTTTCTGCTGATTTACATCAATTAGGTATCCCTCTTGCATCAATCGAAGCTGTGTTAGACATTCTTCGGCTGAATGAATCACCCCACGAGGGTCGCTACGAGAGAGCAATTGACTCACATTGAGATACCTGCGGTCTATAAAGTATTCGTAGGTGCAGTGAAACCCTTGATTTTTAGCACACTGAGCCAATGCTGAATGCTGCTGTACATAAAGGGTTTTATCGTTCATAAACGGAGCTATGGCCGATAAAAAGTTTTCGGAAAGTGCTTGATCTTGGGCGAGATCATTGTAGAGTGCTCCGTGGGCCTTTAGGTGCGTCCATTGCAGACCCAGCTCTTCTATTTGCGACTGAAACAAGTCGAGCTGTTCGGTGAGAGCTCCTTTTAAGGCTTCTTTATTTAGGCGCATAGAGCGGCGACCGAAGTGCATTTTGTCTGGGTAAGACGGATGCGCCCCAAGCTGCAAGCCCAATGCAGTTCCCATTTCGAGCGTCTGCTTAACCGATTCGACTGATCCCGCATGCCCTCCGCATGCAATATTAAGCGCGTGAACATAGGGATAGAGTGGGCGTTCATCGACCAATCCTTCTCCGGCGTCTAGGTTGATATGTAACGGTTTTCTGTTCACCAATCACACTAGGGTTTTATAGAGTGCCATGCCCCCTAATAGCAGGGTAAACAAGACTAAAAGTGACCCTATAGCTCGCTGAAAAGGGCTGTTGGCATAGGCGCCCATCACAGATGCCTTAGATGAAAGTATCAGCAGAGTAGAAGCGATAATAGGCAATAACAGACCATTAGCGATTTGAGCGAATTTGATAATCTCTACCGGGGCACTGCCTACTAGAGCGATAATGAATCCGATCAAGAAAACAGCTACACTAGCGACGCGAGAGCTGTACTTGTGGTCATAGGGGGTTGACTTAAGTACCGATTGAGCCACCAATCCGGCTGCAAGCGGAGCAGTGATTGAAGAGGTGAGCCCAGCTGCAAAGAGTCCGAATCCAATAATGAATCGACTAGCTTGGCCAAAAGAGGGCTCGAGTAAAGCGATGAGGTCGACTACAGAGCGAATGCTATCGGCCTGAACCGAGGCCGCAGTGATCAAAATGGCCATAGAAATGAGTCCGCCCACGGCAATGCTTACTGCTGTATCTATTCTCAGTGCTTTTAACCCAGAGATATGCGCATGCGATCGATTGACTAATGAGGTGTGTAGAAAAAGATTGTATGGAACCACCGTAGTTCCTACAAGCGCAATAACCATAAACGTGTTTTCAGTTGATAGACTAGGTAATAGACTGGCTTTTAATATGTTAATAAAATCTGAGCCCAGGGTGATTGCTGTGATGGTAAATGAAACCCCCATCAGAAAGACCATGAGTATCAGAAAACGCTTAATGGCCTCAAAGCGCTCGTTCCATAAAAAGAAAAGCACCATGGCCCCTATGAGCAGCAACATCAAAAACTTGTACTGATCGGTTGCTGTTAGCGACTGCAGGCCTAAGAGTGTGCCGCTCAGGTTTCCGCCCTGATAAACCGAATTACCGAAAAAGATGGCAACAAGTATAAGTCCTAAGATGAGTGATCGCCAAAAACGATGGCTAATATGTTTCTTGATGATCTGATCTAAATCGGCCTTTAACACCCAGCCCATGCGCGCAGCCACCTCTTGAAAATAATAAGTAATAAAGATGGAAAGTGTGAGCGCCCAAAGCAATTCTATTCCGAAATCTACTCCGGCCATAGCACAGGTGGTTACGGTTCCCGGACCTATAAATGCCGCGGCGATAAAAATGCCAAAGCGTTTAGATTTAAGAGGTGATCTGCTCAATACTTTGGGTTAAAAGGCATAGGATCTGATGGTGTCGCTGAAACCTATCTCGAACTTACATAATTTTGTGCTATGGAATCCAAAGAAGAAATCGTTAGCGACTGGCTGCATCGCTACACCGGAAAACCTGCCGCTGAATTCGGAAAATTTATTTTACTGACCAACTTTTACAAGTACGTATCCAAATTCGCCGAACTCACCGGAGCGCAGGTAGAGGGCAAAGACGTAGTAATGCCCTCGGCCACTCACGACGGGATCAGCATCATTGACTTTGGCATCGGAAGCCCCAATGC
>JADHLU010000068.1 GCA_016780435.1 Flavobacteriaceae bacterium | reverse complement strand
TGACCCAAGCGAATCATCAGTGTAGTGGAGATCATGTTCAAGATGAGTTTTTGAGCAGTGCCGCTTTTCATGCGCGTAGAACCCGTTACGTACTCAGGACCCACTTCTGCCTCAATTGGATACTCGACGGCCGCCGCTAGTGGGCTGTTTTTGTTATTGGTAATGCAAGCGGTGAGTAGTCCGTTTTCTTTGGCCTTTTCAACCCCTCCTATCACGTACGGAGTCGTTCCTGAAGCCGCAATACCCACAACGGTGTCTAATGTGCTCGCTTCATAAGACTCCAGGGTCTTCCACGCCTGGTCCCAATCGTCTTCTGCAAATTCTACCGCTTTTCTAATGGCGCTGTCTCCGCCCGCTATAAGCCCAATAACCTGCCCGTGATCCAATCCAAAGGTTGGTGGAATTTCTGAGGCATCCACTACGCCTAAACGACCCGAGGTGCCTGCTCCTATATAAAACAAGCGTCCGCCTAAAGAAAAGCGTTTTACCAGCTCATCGACAAAGGGCTCGATTTGATCGATGCACGCATGCACCACTGAGGCTACCTTTTGATCTTCTTGATTGATTCCTTCAAGCAAATCACGCGTGCTTTTTTCGTGAAGGTTATGATGCAACGAATCAGATTCGGTCGTTTTCTTAAAACTCATAGAACAAATCTACATCGAAAAAGAGCGAATATCTACTACTTTTAGGGCATGACTGTACTCGGACTCATGTCAGGAACTTCGTTTGACGGGCTAGACCTATGCTGCGTTTCGTTCAAAAGAGAACAGACCGGCTACGCCTACGCGATCATCGCTACGTATACCCACGAATACCCCGCCGGTTTCGTAGAGCAACTAAGACAGGCCCATCTTTTAAAGGAGTCTGAGCTAGAGCAGCTTGAAGACGCCTACGATCAAATCGTACTAAAGGCCATTAGTGAATTCAGTAAGCAACTGACCCAGCCCATCGACTTGATATCTAGCCACGGACATACCGTTTTTCATCAACCCGAAAGAGGGATCACCCGGCAAATTGGTAACGGTATAACCTATTTTAATCAGCTAAACACACCGGTCGTTTACGATTTCAGAACCTGCGATGTGGCATTGGGAGGCCAAGGAGCTCCTTTAGTACCCATCGGCGACGCGCTCTTATTTGAATCTTATGACGCCTGCCTAAATCTAGGCGGTATATCCAACATCTCATACACTGAGGGGGGTATGCGCAGGGCTTTTGACATTGGCATGTTCAACACGCCGTTAAACGACCTGGTCAAACAAATGGGCTTAGCTTACGATGAAGGCGGAAAAATCGCCGCCTCCGGAACGCTAATACCTGATTTACTCGAACAACTCAATGCCTTAGCTTTTTTTAAGCGCGAGGCGCCGAAATCTTTAGGTAAAGAATGGTACTACGAAGCATTCTTTCCGGTCATTAGTGCCGTCGAAGGTTCGATTGCCGATTTAAGCTGCACCGTAATCGAACACAATGTGGATCAAATCAACCGGGTTTTAGCGCAATTAGTAGCACAAAAAAAAGGGAAACAACTACGTGTGTTGGTTACGGGTGGAGGTGCACACAATACCTTTGCAGTCAATAGATTACGCAATACAGTCTCTGAACAGATTTCTATAGAGGTACCCGAAAAGCAGTTAGTTGACTATAAAGAGGCCTTAATTTTTGCATTTATGGGGTACCTTCGGGTTCGAAATGAGATTAACGTGTTTAGCAGTGTAACGGGGGCCTCAAAAGACTCTTGCGCTGGCTCCTTAGTTACAAGCTCTGTTGAATAAAATACTAACCCTAATGAATTCAGCGTGTTTATAATTGGTATCACTGGCGGATCGGGAAGCGGCAAAAGCACGCTGGTAAGTACGCTTAAAAAGTCTAGCACCGAAGACTTGCAGGTGCTCTCACAAGATCGCTACTACCACGCCCAAGATCACCTCACCCCCGAACAAAGGAGGCAAACGAATTACGACCACCCAGATGCGTTCGATTACGAACTGCTTATTTCGCATTTGAGGTCCTTAAAAGAGGGCCACGCGGTAGACGTTCCCGTGTACGATTTTGTACGCGAAACACGTGATTCAAAAACAGAGCAAATACATCCGGCTAAAGCCCTATTGCTAGAGGGTATTTTACTGATGAATAACAACACCCTTTTTAACCTGGTCGACCTCTGGATCTACGTAGACACTGACCAAGATCATCGATTGCTCAGACGCATACGAAGAGACACCACAGAGCGGGGGCACGATCTGGAGACGGCCTTTTCACGCTACACCAAGCAGGTAAAACCTATGCATGACACATACGTGGCTAAAGCGCGAAAAATGGCTCACCTAGTCATCAACAATAACGATGATTATTCAGTTGCCGCACGCTTTTTGTCGTTAGCCATTAAACAGTTGTGCACATGAAGCCATTCAAAGGGATTAGATCTTCGAAATGGTTGACTAACCTCTACGTGCTTATTGGGTTATTCTTTTTAATCTGGATGCTATTTTTTGACGCTAATTCGGTGCTGATTCAGTGGCAACTTAGGCAAGAAATAAAGGCATTGGAGCAAGAAAAACACTACCTCGAAAAAGAGATTCAGTCTGACTCTGTGTTACTTAGAAAATTCAGAGACTCCTTAGAAAAAGAGCGTTACGCACGGGAACATTACCTCTTTAAGCGAGATAACGAAGATCTCTTTATCATAGAGTATACTGACAGCGTTAAGCCTCCTAAATTCTGAGTATTTGTTAACAATTTAGTCTCAGGCTTATTGGGCACTGCAGTCAGTTATTGTATTTTAGAACACTCTTTATTTCACTATGGGCAAGATTATTGCGATTGCAAACCAAAAAGGCGGAGTTGGTAAAACGACTACCTCTGTAAACCTCAGTGCGGCACTGGGCGCACTCGAACAAAAGGTGCTTCTCATCGATGCTGACCCACAGGCTAATGCAAGTTCAGGCTTGGGTATTGATGTAGAGAGTGTGTCAGTCGGGACCTATCAGCTTTTAGAACATACCGCAACTCCAGAACAGGTGATCGTAGCCGCAAATTCTCCCAATGTTTCACTAGTGCCCGCACATATTGATCTGGTAGCTATAGAAATCGAGTTGGTAGAAAAGAAAAATCGCGAATTCATGTTGGCTGAGGTCATTCGACCACTTAAAGAACAGTACGATTACATCATTATCGATTGTGCCCCTTCACTTGGCCTATTAACTTTGAATGCCTTAACTGCAGCTGATTCGGTCATCATTCCGATTCAATGCGAGTACTACGCGCTTGAAGGCTTGGGCAAACTTTTAAATACGGTCAAAAGTGTTCAAAAACTCTACAATAAAGACCTAGATATAGAAGGAATGCTGCTGACTATGTTCGACTCTCGTCTCAGACTCTCTAATCAAGTGGTCGAAGAGGTTAGAAAGCACTTCGCTGACATGGTATTTGAGACCATCATTCAGCGTAACGTAAAACTCAGTGAAGCGCCTAGTTTCGGAGAGAGCATCATTAGTTACGATGCAAGTAGCAAAGGAGCCTCTAACTATCTCGGGCTAGCTCGCGAAGTATTAAAGCGCAAAGCACAAGAGCCCACAAAAAAGAAGAAGACCAACTAGCTCATGGCTAAACAGAAAAAACAAGTTTTAGGAAGAGGAATTTCGGCTCTGCTTAAAGACCCCGAAAGCGGCATTAAAATGACCGAAGGGGGTTCTTTAATGGCCCTGATTGCCCCTGCACTCATAGAAGTAAACCCATTTCAGCCTCGAACCTCGTTTGACGAAGGAGCCCTCGAAGAGTTGGCCCAATCAATCAAGCAACTGGGCATTATACAACCGATCACCGTTAGAAGACTCGAGAATGGGGTCTTTCAGCTTGTATCTGGAGAGCGACGTTTACGGGCAGCCCTAAGAGCTGAACTAAAAGAAATTCCGGCCTACATCCGTGAAGCCAATGACCAGGAATCATTAGAGATGGCGCTTGTAGAGAACATTCAGCGCCAAGAACTGGATCCTATCGAAATTGCGCTATCGTACCAGCGACTGATTGATGAAATTCAGCTTACTCAAGAAAACCTGAGTAAACGCGTGGGCAAAGAGCGTTCAACCATCACCAACTATTTGCGGCTATTAAAGCTTCATCCCCAAGTACAAGACGCCTTAAAGAATAAATCGATCAGCATGGGTCACGGAAGAACCATAATGTCGTTAGATCGCGCTTCTGATCAATTGAGCCTTCTCGGCGAAGTACTCAGCAAGGGGTTGTCAGTAAGGGCCACCGAAAACAGGGCTCGCGTATTGCTGGGGGCCTCGGCCAGGCCTTCTTCTACGCAAAAGCCCTTAGCAAAGGGGCTGAGTAAGAAAGCAGAAACGGCTATAGCTCAGTTAAAAGAACTCAGCGGTAAAGAGGTCAGCGCCGATCTACGCTCAGACGGATCGGGAATGTTGAAATTTCCTTTTGATTCGGAAAAAGATTTACTGAAACTAAAAAAAGCACTCTTTGGTGAATAGGATCTTGGTGCTACTTTTAGCTCTTCTTTTCTTTCACAGTGCTTATGCGCAACAACTACCCGAGCCCGAGACCAGAGAAGATAAGCGCATTCAGCGCGCGCAGCAGCGCCTGGATCGCGCAAGAGATCCGCTGGCCGCCTCTAAGGCTACCTTTTATTCGGCCGCCTTTCCGGGTCTTGGTCAGTTTTACAACAGGCGTTATTGGAAAGTTCCGCTGGCCTGGGCCGCTGTTGGCACCGGTATCTTTGTGTATCAATTCAATCAAACACAATACTTGAGGTATAGGGACGCATTTAAATTGCGCAACGCCGGTTTCACTACCGATGAGTTCTACGACATCAACGGAGACGGCGTAGGCCCCGATGTTTCGAACAGTGCTCTAGAACAGGCCCAAAAAGGCTCGCAAAGCCAGCGCGACTCCTCCGTTCTAATCGCCATTGGCCTTTACCTTTTAAACGTTATAGACGCTAGCGTAGATGCGCACTTAAAGCCGTTTAACGTCACAGAAGACCTGAGTATAAAAATGAATCCGGTCATTCAGCCACTCTCCATTGGGCCCGGAACTGAAACGGGAATAAAACTGACTATTACACTATGAGTTCAATAGCTATTTTGGGATACGGAAAAATGGGTAAGCGCATTGAAGAATTTGCACTTGAGCGCAAGCATACTGTAGTGCTGTGCACCAATGACACACCCAAAGACATTCCTTCAACGGTTGATGTCATCATCAACTTCAGCACCCCCGACTCTGCATTTGATCTCATAAGTATGGGGTTATCAAAAGGCATACCTGTAGTGAGCGGCACCACCGGCTGGCTTGATCGCTTAACAAAGGCCGAAGCACTGGCCGTAGCGCACCAAACGGCTTTCTTGTACTCGAGCAACTTCAGTCTCGGAGTACATCTTTTTTTTGAATTGAACCAAAAACTTGCTGTGCTGATGGCTAAACACGATCAATATGCCGTTACTATAGAAGAAACGCACCACACCCAAAAACTGGACGCACCTAGTGGAACGGCTTTAACCCTGGCCGAAGCGCATATAGCATCTCGCAACTTCAAGGGCTATTCAAATGAACCAAAGTCTGGTTTTCTGCCTATCTATTCAACGCGTGAAGGAGAAGTTCCGGGCACACATGTCGTGCACTACACCAGTGCCATCGACCAAATTTCACTCACTCACCAGGCCTTTAACCGCGACGGTTTTGCGCTTGGAGCACTCATAGCAGCCGAATGGATCATCGGTAAAAAGGGT
>JADHLU010000067.1 GCA_016780435.1 Flavobacteriaceae bacterium | reverse complement strand
TCAAGCACAAACCCCATCACAAAATGAACGATCACCCCAGCAATTAAAATAGGCTGCATGACGAGCTGAACAATTTTGTTGTAGCCCATGAAGTGAGACCATTCATTGTACAATTCGACTGAAAAAACCGAAGCCAAATTGATGGCGAGGTGAAGCGATAAGAACGTGATCAGAAACAGCCCAGACAAGGCCATTACTAGCTTACGCAACAACGAAGAACTTAGCATGTGAGTGTCGTTTACCTATAGTGATTTAACGGCACAAAATTACACCTCAAACGCCTATTCTGCAACGAAGAGCGGCGCAATAAAGCGCCGCTTTCTTATTTAAACTAATTCTTGATTATTCGACGGTGAATGTAGCTGTACTCTGGCCCTTATTGCCCGTAAGTACTAGGCTGTACTCGCCTTTAGGCAGGTAATACGAGCCATTTTTTGAAGGCTTAAAGGCCTCGCGTAATTTTTTCGGCAATTTTTCAAGCAGCGCTTGGTCTATCTCGATCGAATAATCAACTGCGTTAAATCCTGAATGGGCTTTTTCTGACAGGCGATACAGTTCGCGCCCCTCAAAGAATACCGATAGGCTTACAGGCTGATCTGTGGCCGAGTAGTAAGACAGGCTTGTTTTTGGAGTGTAGGCCAATTCAAACAGCGCCCGTGAGCTTCCCCAGCGTGAACTGTAACGCACTTTCTCAGGCGCAAAAAGGTGCACAGACTGGCTCAATAGGTTCTTGCTGGCCTGTTGAAGCGCTTCGATTGAAGCGGTGTAAATGCTGCGTCCGTGTGTTCCGACTACCAGGTGCTTGGCCTCTTTTTGAATCTTTAGGTCGTGAACAGCTACGGGCACCAATCCTTGGTCAAGAAGGCTCCAAGATGCCCCGCGATCAAGGCTTACATAAAGGCCGTTGTCAAGCCCCGCGAAAAGCAAGTTTTCGTTAACCGGGTCTTCAACGATGACATTAACCGAAGACTGTGGCAGATCAGTGGAGATATTCTTCCAGCTCGCACCGTAGTCTTCGCTCACAAAAACATAAGGGGTGAAATCGTCGTTTCGGTAGGCGTTGAGTGTAGCATATACGCGCTCTTTTTTGTGTGAAGAGGCGGCTACGCGGCTGACCCATAGGTCTTTTGGCAGGGCGTCAGAGATGCGACTGAAGCTGTGCCCGCCGTCTTTTGACAGGTGTATAAGGCCATCGTCGCTTCCGGTATAGATCAGGCCAAATTCGAATGCAGATTCGCTAATGGTCGTTAGGGTTCCGAAGGCCACGTTGCCCTTTCGTCCGCCCTGAGTAAGGTCTTCAGATAGGGTCTGCCAATTGGCGCCCTGGTCTAGAGAGCGGTGCAGCTTGTTGCTGCCCATATACAGCACATCGGGGTGGTGCTTAGATAGTAAAATGGGGGTTTGCCAGTTGAAGCGATAGGGCGCCTCACCCAAAGTGTGTTTGGGGGTAATGTAGGTGCGCTTTCCGCTTTTTTGGTCTATACGGTAGTAGTTTCCAAACTGAAAGCCGGTGTAGACCACTTGGGCGCCGCGCGGATCTACCTCTACCTGCATTCCGTCTCCGCCCAGCAATTCTTGCCAGGGGTTCAGGCCGGTGGCGAGCCATTCGCTACTTTCTCTGCTGCTGTGCTTGGCCTTCCAAACGCCGTTGTCTTGAAGACCTCCATAGATGTTGTAGGGCGACTGGTTGTCGACTTGAATCGCGTAGAATTGACCCACGGCTGGGCTATTGTTTTTGGTCCAGTTGGCTCCGTCGTCGTAGCTGATGTTGATGCCTCCGTCGTTTCCATTGATCAGGTGGCCCGGCCTTTTCGGATTGATCCACAGGGCGTGGTGGTCGGCGTGCACGTTGCGTTTGTCAATTGAACTAAAGGTTTTTCCGCCGTCTTTTGATTGAATGAGCGGAACCCCGGCTAGGTAAATCACCTCGCTATCGTTAGGGTCTACACGCACCTGGGCAAAATAGTAGCCGTAGCTGTAAAAGAGGCCGTCTATGTATTCTTCGTGGGTGCGTTTCCAGCTTTTTCCGGCATCATCACTTCGGTAGACCTCGGCTCCGATCACGGGGGTGTCAAAGAGCATGGCGTTGGCGTCTTCGAGGTAGGTGGCCAAATCTTTAGGAACCACAAGACCGTCTCTAACGAGCTGCTTCACGTTCTCGGCTCGGTATTTTTCTTGAAATCCGTTTGTTTTTAAATAGTCGTTGAGGGCTTTGTTGTCTAGCTTGAGCAGCTCGTCGGCGCTCATGCGCTTGAAATCGTCTTTAACTAGACCTTCGTTTTCTTCTTTGGCCTCAGCCGAGCGTCTGGCCTGATTGTCAAGCACCGCGTAAATCGTTTGGTCGTCAAAAACGGTTAGCCCTATGCGGCCCACGCCTTGACCCTGCGGAAACCCGCTCGCCTCAGTGCTGATCTTTTGCCAGGTTTGTCCGGCATCAATACTCTTGTAGATGGCTGAATTTGGGCCGCTGCCTTCAAAATTCCAGGCCTTTCTGTCGCGCTGCCAGCTAGCCGCGTACTGGGTGTTGAAGTTGTTGGGGTCGTGAGCGAGATCGATTACTCCGGTATCTTCATTGATGAAAAGGGTTTGTTGCCAGCTGCTGCCTCCGTCGGTAGAACGGTAAATGCCGCGCTGGGCGTTGGGGGTGTAGAGGTGTCCGAGCACCCCAACTATTACGTGGTCAGGATTAGACGGATCGACCAAAACGCGTCCGATATGGTGGCTGTCTTCTAGGCCCAAGAACGTCCAGTCTTTGCCGTTGTTGGTGGTTTTGTATAGCCCGATTCCGGCATAAGAAGAGCGCGAAGAATTGTTTTCTCCGGTTCCCACGTAGAGGGTTCTACTGGGCCAATGCATGGCTATTTCACCCAGGTTTTGCGTAGGGGCATTGTCATAAATGGGGGTAAACGAGGTGCCGTTGTCGGTGGTGTGCCAAAGCCCGCCCGAGGCATAGGCCACATAGAATTCGGTCGGATCTTCGGGGTTTACCTCAAGGTCAACCACACGTCCGCTCATTACGCTGGGGCCTACAGACTCAAATTGAATGGCCTCAAAATGGCCTTGAGCTGAGCTAAAAACATAAGAGCATACAGAAATAAATAACAGTAAGTGTCTGATTGTTTTCATTTTTGGGTAGCTTATATTCGCTTTATTAATGCGTTAACATTCATAAATATAACAATGAAACGATCTTTATCACTATCCTTGGCGGTTGTCGGTCTTGTTATTTCTGCCTGTTCGAGTGCAGATGAGCCGAAGCAGCCTAACGAATCGCTGAGTAGCCCTGAAGAGCAGCTCGTCGCGCCTACTTACGAGTTGGTTTGGGGTGACGAATTCGATTATGAGGGTACCCCGACGGCCGATAAGTGGCACTTTCAAATAGAGCCGATTACCGATAGCGGATGGGCCAACAACGAACTGCAACACTATACCAATCGACTTGATAACGCCCTGGTTAGCGACGGAACGCTTAAGATCATCGCCAAGAGAGAAGACTATACCTATGCGGGAATGAGCAAAGAATTTACCTCGGCCCGTTTGAATGCCAAGTTTGATTTTACCTACGGAAAGGTAGAGGTGCGTGCTAAGCTTCCGGCCGCCGCGGGCACCTGGCCGGCCATCTGGACCCTGGGCTCTAACATTGACGAAAAGGGTAATTATTTTGGCGACTCTAAAGGAAGCGTCGGATGGCCTCACTGCGGAGAGATCGACATCATGGAGCAGTACGGAAGCAACAAGAACGAAACGCTGGGCACTTTTCACTGGCACGATACGGGCACCAATGCCTATGCGAGTCACGGCCTTAAAAAATCTATTTCGGGGCTAACCGAAAACTTTCACAACTACGTGCTCGTTTGGGATGCCGATCCCATTGACATTTATGTAGACGAGACACTAGTGGCGCGCATGAACAATACCCAAAATGTGCCATTTGACAATCCGCATTACTTATTGCTGAACGTGGCGATGGGCGGATCTTTGGGCGGACCCGTACCCACCTCATTCGAGCAAGACCAAATGGAGATCGATTACGTTAGAATTTACCAACTTAAGAACTAGATGAAGTACCACGCCTTGCCATCGGCCCTATTTGTGAAGAACCGAAGCAAGTTTGCAGCTCAGATGGAGCCCAAGAGCCTTGCTGTGTTTAACTCAAACGACCTGTATCCCATTGGCGCAGATGCCAGTATGCCTTTTGAACAACACAGAGACCTGTTTTACTTGAGCGGAGTGGATCAAGAAGAGAGTATTTTACTGCTCTTTCCAGATGCCATTAATCCGAAACACCGAGAAGTGCTTTTTGTGCGCGAAACTAACGACCACATTGCGGTTTGGGAGGGGCCTAAACTCAGCAAGGCTGAAGCCACTGAGGTGTCCGGAATTCAAACGGTCTATTGGACCAGTCAGTTCGACGCCGTTTTTGCGGATCTCATGAGCGAGGCCGAAACCATTTACTTCAACACCAATGAGCATTACCGACAGTCGGTAGAAACCGAGACCCGAGAAGACCGCTTCATCAAGAAAACCAAAGCCCAGTTTCCCGCTCATCAGGTGGCCAAAAGTTTTCCGATTCTCAACGCCCTCAGAGGTGTCAAAGAGCCTGAAGAGATTGAACTCATTGCCCGAGCCTGTGAAATCACTGAAAAGGGCTTTAGAAGGCTACTGAGCTTTGTGAAGCCGGGAGTTTGGGAATACGAAATCGAGGCCGAATTGCTGCATGAGTTTGTGCGCAATCGCTCTAAAGGGTTCGCCTACACCCCCATAATTGCCTCTGGGGCCTCGGCCAATATTCTGCACTACATTGAGAATAACCGTCAGTGTCAGTCTGGCGATCTTTTGCTGATGGATGTGGCCGCTGAATACGCCAACTATTCAAGCGATATGACCCGAACTATTCCGGTCAGCGGACGATTCAGCGCGCGTCAAAAGGCGGTATACCAGGCGGTGCTAAAGGTAAAAAACGAGGCAACCGCCATGCTCACCCCCCGAATTCTTTGGGCCGAACACCACAAAGAAGTAGGTAAAGTCATGACCTCAGCGCTCTTAGACCTAGGGCTGTTAGACAAGGCAGACGTGCAGGCACAGAGCGAAGAGTCTCCTGCGTTTAAGCGATACTTCATGCACGGCACCTGCCACCACCTGGGCCTAAACACCCACGATTATGGCCTTCTTAAAACACCTATACAGGCGAATATGGTTTTCACCGTTGAGCCGGGTATTTACATACCCCAAGAGGGCTTTGGAATACGCTTAGAAGACAATGTGGTGGTTCAGCCTTCTGGGGCACCTGTAAATCTTATGGGCAGCATTCCTATTGAGGCTGATGAGATTGAAGAACTGATGAACGCGTAACTGCTTTCAGTTCAACAAAATCAAGCTTTATACAACATATACCGATCGGTATAATACCAATTGGTTTAGCGACCTAAAAAAACACGGGTTTTTGCCTATTGGCTTAAAAAGAGGTCCATCCTTGGGCCTTGAGTTCGGCCAATTCTCCCGAGCGCAGCGCTAGCTGTGCCCCAGATGCTTTCTCGGTCATGTGTCCGATGACGGTTAGATTGGGGTTGCCTTTGATCTTTAAAAAATCGTCTTGCTTTACGGTAAACAGCAGCTCGTAATCTTCTCCTCCACTGAGCACGGCTACCGTGGGGTTGAGGTTAAATTCGTCGCAGGCGCTTATGACAGTGGGGTCTATGGGCAGTTTTTCTTCGTACAGCGCTATGCCTAAGTCTGATTGTTTGCTCAGATGAAGGGCCTCTGAAGAGAGTCCGTCGCTGATGTCGATCATCGAGGTGGGCAC
>JADHLU010000066.1 GCA_016780435.1 Flavobacteriaceae bacterium | reverse complement strand
CCTGAAGCCTCTTCAACGGCAATAAGTGATTCGTAGGCCTCTATGGCAGCGGCATAGCGGTCTATTTCTCCAGTTTGTGCCAATTGCAGTGAAGCGTCTGCCAGCATCGAGTAGTAATCTGCCTGGTATCTATCTTCAGCAGATCCGATGGTGGCCGATACAGACTCCAAAATGGTTAGGGTCTCTGCAGCATCTCCCTTTTTAAAAGACTTAGAAGCCTCTTTAAGTTCATCTTTTTGTGCCGCTGCAGTAAGTGTAACTCCCACTGACAAGGCGAAAAGCACTATTTTTTTCATAATAAATAAGTGTCTGATTTTAAAAAAATTAAGGCTGCAATTTAGTCTTCTTGTGGCGCATTACCAATAGATGGCTCATCAGAATCTACAATAGGCAAATCTCTAATGTCATTTTCTGTGTCCACATCTTCATCTTTCATCACCTTGGCAACGGCGGCTATGCTATCGTCGTTTCGAAGATTAATCAATTTCACCCCTTGGGTGGCACGGCCCATTACACGCAGATCGGCCACGGGAAGTCGAATCGCCACACCTGATTTATTGATAATCATGAGGTCGTCCTCATCGGTTACCGACTTGATCGCCACTAAAGCGCCCGTCTTTTCACTGATGGTTATGGTTTTTACCCCTTTACCTCCTCGGTTAGTTATGCGGTAATCGTCTAAATCAGAGCGTTTTCCGTATCCCTTTTCAGAAACCACTAAAATGTGTTCGTCAAAGTTATTCACCGAGACCATTCCGATAACCTCGTCTGTGTCGTCAGCTAAGGTTGCACCGCGAACGCCCGAAGCGTTTCGACCCATGGGTCTTGTTTTACCTTCTTCAAAACGAATGGCCTTTCCTGATTTCAAGCCCAAAATGATCTGGCTCGATCCGGTGGTCAAGCGGGCCTCAAGCAATTCGTCACCCTCTCTAACGGTTATCGCATTGATTCCGCTCTGTCTAGGTCTTGAGTACTGCTCTAGAGAGGTTTTTTTGACAATCCCTTGCTTGGTCGCCATGATCACATAGTGGCTATTCACATAGTCCTCATCTTTTAGATCTTGGGTGCAGATGACCGCTTTGATTTTATCTTCGGTTTCGATCTGCAACAGATTCTGAATGGCTCTTCCCTTAGAGGTTCTTGAGCCTTCGGGTATTTCGTAAACCCGCAGCCAAAAACACTTCCCGTTTTGGGTAAAGAACAACATGTACTGGTGATTGGTTCCCACAAACAAGTGCTCCAAGAAATCTTCGTTTCGAGTGGCCGATGCCTTTTGACCCACTCCCCCACGGTTTTGTGTTTTGTATTCTACTAGCGGGGTTCTTTTGATGTATCCGGCGTGAGAGATGGTGATGACCACATGCTCATCGGGGATCATGTCTTCCATTCTAAAGGTACCACCTGAATAATCGATTACAGAACGCCTCTGGTCGCCGTATTTCTCTTTGATCTCTTCGAGTTCTTCGACAATGATCTGCATGCGGCGCTCTTCGCGCGCTAAAATGTCCTTCAAATCTTCGATGGTCGCCTGCAATTGCTCGAATTCTTCGCGCAACTTATCTTGCTCAAGACCGGTGAGTTGTCTTAGACGCATCTCCACAATCGCCTTGGCCTGAACCTCTGAAAGTTTGAAGGTACTTATCAATTTTTCTCGGGCTTCATCTACATTCGCCGAGCCCCTGATGATGGCGATCACCTGGTCTATGTTATCTGAGGCTATGATGAGTCCCTCAACAATATGAGCGCGCTCTTCGGCTTTATTTAATTCAAATTGAGAGCGTCTGATCACCACCTCGTGGCGGTGCTCCACAAAATGATGAATCATGTCTTTGAGATTCAATAGTTGCGGACGTCCGTTAACTAGAGCAATATTGTTTACGCTAAACGAGGTCTGAAGCGCGGTGTACTTGTACAACATGTTCAGCACTATGTTCGGAATAGCATCACGCTTCAACACATAGACAACACGCATACCATTTCGGTCGGATTCGTCTCGAATGGCCGATATACCCTCTATTTTTTTATCGTTAACCAGGTCCCAGGTTTTCTTAATCATTTCGGCCTTGTTCACCTGATACGGAATCTCGGTAACCACTATAGCCTCCTTGCCCTGAACTTCTTGAACCTCAGCCTTACCGCGCATCATCACTCGACCTCTACCCGTTTCAAAGGCCTCCTTTACCCCGTCGTATCCGTAAATGGTTCCGCCTGTTGGAAAGTCAGGAGCTTTTATGTATTGCATCAACTCTTCAATGCTGATGTCTCTATTTTTTATGTAACTAATAGTTCCGTCGACCACCTCAGATAAGTTGTGAGGAGGCATATTGGTAGCCATACCCACTGCAATACCCGCAGCACCATTAACCAAGAGGTTGGGAACACGGGCTGGGAGCACTTTAGGCTCTTTAAGAGAGTCGTCGAAATTTAGTTGGTAATCAACCGTATCCTTATCGATATCGGCCAACATTTCTTCGGCAATCTTTCGCATTCTCGCCTCGGTGTAACGCATAGCCGCAGGGCTGTCTCCGTCTACCGATCCGAAGTTACCTTGGCCATCAACTAGCATGTAACGCAAAGACCACTCTTGGGCCATACGCACCATGGTGTCGTAAACAGAGGTATCTCCATGTGGGTGGTATTTACCCAGTACCTCTCCTACAATTCTTGCAGACTTTTTGTAGGCGCTTGTAGACCGAACACCTAAATCGTGCATACCGTAAAGCACCCTGCGGTGCACCGGCTTGAGACCATCTCTAACATCTGGAAGTGCCCGAGACACAATAACCGACATCGAATAATCGATGTAGGCCGATTTCATTTCATCATCAATGTTTATTGAAATCAGCTTCTCTCCTTCGTTCATCTCAACTAAAATTTGTGGTATTTATTGAATAGGACAATTTAGGCATAATGACAGGCTTTACCTTGTCATGTGGCGGTCAATAATTAAGAATTTATCAACAAAACTGCAAAGCTGTCAGGTGAATAAGTCGGGCACAGATTTTGTCTGTATGGGAATTAGATTTAGTATTTTTAAGATTCAATAAAGCGCTATGGACGATAATTTTTCACCTCGAGTTAAAGAAGTGTTATCATACAGTAAAGACGAAGCACTTCGTCTTGGACATGATTTCATAGGAACCGAGCACCTACTTTTGGGCATTTTGAGAGACGGCAGTGGAAAGGCTATCTCCATTCTAGATCAACTCGATGTAGACCTTGATCACTTAAAACGAAAGGTTGAAATTCTGACCCCCGCTAATCCAGACGGAGTCGCTCAAGTTCAAGACAAAAAGAATCTACGCCTTACACGCCAGGCAGAACGTGCGCTTAAAACCACCTTCTTAGAAGCCAAGCTGTTTCAGAGCAGTACCATTAACACGGCTCACCTGTTATTGTGCATCTTGCGCAATGAGAACGATCCGACCACTAGATTGCTCCAAAAAATGAACATCGATTACGATGGGGTTAAAGAGCAATTTAAATCGATGATTACTTCCGACGACGATTTTATAGACAATCCGGGTGCTGAAACCTTTAACGACTCTTCAGAAGACAAAGAAGATGCTGAAGAAGCAGCATACGCCTCTTCTAAGTCGTCTGCCAAAAAAGGACAAAAATCAAAAACCCCTGTGCTCGATAATTTTGGACGAGATCTGACCGATTTAGCCGAGCAAGATAAGCTAGACCCTGTAGTCGGACGCGAAAAAGAAATTGAACGCGTGTCGCAAATACTTAGCCGACGCAAGAAAAATAATCCCCTGCTTATTGGAGAGCCTGGTGTGGGTAAAAGTGCCATTGCTGAAGGATTAGCCTTGCGCATCGTTCAAAAGAAGGTTTCACGAATCTTGTATAACAAGCGTGTCATTACCCTTGACTTGGCTTCACTTGTAGCCGGAACCAAGTACCGCGGTCAGTTTGAGGAGCGCATGAAGGCTGTAATGAATGAGTTAGAAAAGAACAAAGACATCATTCTCTTTATAGATGAAATTCACACCATTGTAGGCGCTGGTGGAGCGACCGGGAGCTTAGACGCTTCTAACATGTTTAAGCCGGCCTTAGCTCGCGGAGAAGTTCAATGTATTGGTGCAACGACCTTAGACGAATACCGTCAGTATATCGAAAAAGACGGCGCGCTTGAACGCCGCTTTCAAAAGGTCATCGTCGCCCCTACGAGCATTGATGAGACTATAGAAATACTAAAGAATATTAGAGAGCGCTACGAAGACCACCACAATGTTTCGTACACCGATGAAGCACTCGAGGCCTGCGTCAGTCTAACCAACCGTTATATTAGCGATCGCTTTTTACCCGATAAGGCTATTGATGCCCTAGACGAGGCCGGATCACGTGTGCATATCATCAACATGAATGTGCCTAAACAAATCCTAGAACTCGAACAAAAGCTAGAAGACACTAGAGCCCTCAAAAACGAGGTGGTTAAAAAACAGAAGTACGAGGAGGCCGCTAAGCTCAGAGACGACGAAAAGCGCGTTGAAAAGGCGCTTGCAGATGCGCAATTGGCCTGGGAAGAAGACAGTAAACTTCACCGAGAAACCGTAACGGCCGAAAACGTTGCTGATGTGGTATCTATGATGAGCGGGATTCCAGTAGCTAAAATCGCTCAGGCCGAGAGTTCAAAGCTGGCACAATTACCGGCTATAATCTCCTCAAAAATCATAGGTCAAAGCGACGCTGTGCACAAAGTGGCCAAGGCGATTCAGCGCAACCGGGCCGGTCTAAAAGACCCGAACAAACCCATCGGATCGTTTATATTTTTGGGTCAGACAGGAGTGGGTAAAACCCAACTTGCCAAGGTGTTAGCAATTGAACTCTTTGACAGTGAAGACGCGCTCATTCGCATTGACATGAGCGAATACATGGAGAAATTTGCCGTCTCTCGCCTAGTAGGAGCACCTCCTGGTTATGTAGGCTATGAAGAAGGCGGACAGTTAACCGAAAAGGTAAGGCGCAAGCCCTATGCGGTTATTTTGCTAGATGAAATAGAAAAGGCGCACCCAGACATCTTCAACATGCTACTTCAGGTGCTTGATGACGGATTTTTGACCGACAGCCTAGGCCGCAAGGTTGACTTTAGAAACACCATCATTATCATGACCTCTAATATCGGTGCGCGCCAGATCAAGGATTTCGGTCAGGGGGTCGGTTTCGGTACGGCCGCCAAAAAGGCACAAGAGCACGACTACACCAAAGGGGTGATAGAAAAAGCACTGAAGAAAGCCTTTGCACCCGAATTCTTGAACCGTATAGATGACGTAGTCGTATTTAACGCCCTAGAGCGCGAAGATATCGATCAGATTATTCAAATCGAGCTCAAAAAAGTGGTCAGACGAATCGAAGCCTTAGGCTATCACATCACCCTTTCTGATGCAGCCAAAACTTTTCTATCCGAAAAAGGATTTGACAAGCAATACGGGGCTCGTCCGCTAAAGCGCGCGATTCAGAAATACATCGAAGACACTTTAGCTGAAGAGATTGTGAACAGCCGTCTTTCAGAAAGAGACACTATCGAACTCGATCTGAGCGAAGACAAAGAGCAGCTTGTAGCTAAAACGCATAAAACCGAAGACGCTAACGAGAAAAAATCCTGATTTGTGCGATTTCTTTAGTTAACAATTGCATTCGTTACAAAACTGGAATTTATTCCTAAAAAGAGCACCTTTTCTTGGGTGCTCTTTGGTTTTTAAAGTAATTTTTCGCCCTCAAAATAAACCCTCAATCTAACCTCATGGTCGTTCTTAAGTTTGGTGGAAGCTCAGTTAAAAATCCAGAAGCACTTAAAAAGGT
>JADHLU010000065.1 GCA_016780435.1 Flavobacteriaceae bacterium | reverse complement strand
ATCACTTTTTTCACTAATCTGTGACGAATAACATCTTTATCATCCAGATAAATTATAGATATACCTTCGATTTTATTCAACACCAGAAGCGCTTCTTTTAGGCCAGAGATTACCCGGCGAGGCAAATCAATTTGACCGGGATCTCCGGTTAATAAAAATTTCGCGTTTTTACCCATGCGCGTTAAAAACATCTTCATTTGAGCATGGGTGGTATTTTGGGCCTCATCGAGTATTACAAAAGCATCGTCTAAGGTTCTACCGCGCATAAACGCTAGAGGGGCTATTTGAATTACTCCAGTCTCAATATAGTTCTGCAGCTTTTCTGGATCGATCATGTCACGCAAGGCGTCGTACAACGGCTGCATGTAGGGATCCAATTTCTCTTTAAGATCTCCGGGTAAAAAGCCTAGGTTCTCTCCTGCCTCAACTGCCGGACGTGTGAGAATAATTCGTCTGACCTGTTTCTCTTTAAGGGCTTTAACAGCCATGGCCACACCGGTATAGGTTTTACCGGTACCGGCAGGACCAATGGCAAAGACCATGTCGTTTTTCAGTACGGCTTCAACCAAGCGTTTTTGATTGAAGGTTTGCGCCTTGATTTTACGCCCATTCACCCCATGAACCAAAACCATATGGTCGATTTCAGATGGTGCTTCTGCCGTTTTTCTTTCGTGATGGTCGCCACTCAAAATGCGCTCAATGCTATTTTCGTCCAACTTATTATATCGCGCAAAGTGAGAAGTTAATTGATCGAAATGGCTGTCAAAGGCTTCCAATTCTTCCTCGTCTCCGTAGGCTTTAAGCTTATTCCCCCTAGCTACTATTTTTAACTTTGGGTAGTATTTTTTTAACAGACTGACGGTTTCGTTTTCTAGCCCGAAGAAGTCTTGCGCGTTAATATCGGTGAGTTCGATGAGTAGTTCGTTCAAAATATCTTTTCACTAATTTTACCTTCAAACAAACATAGCCAAAATACGGCTTAGCCTTTGTCAAAAACTATTAACAATTGGATGGGCGTAATCACTCTTACTTCAGACTTTGGCCTCAAAGATCATTATGTCGCCCGAATTAAAGCCTCGCTACTTAAATTAACACCAACTAGCCCGGTTATTGACATCTCCAATCAGGTAGATCATTTCAACTTAATGGGTGCTGCCTACCTCGTGAAGTCGAGCTTTAAAGACTTTCCAGAAAACAGTGTTCATCTCATCGCGATCAACAATAGCTTGCTCCCGTTAAATCGATATATAGTGGCTAAAGCTCAAAATCACTTCTTTGTAGCTTGCGATAATGGAATTATTCCAGAGATTATCTCCGTTGCAGATATTGATGAAATACGCATCATTGAAGCCTTTAAACCTCAGTCTGGGTTTCATGAACTTGACGTGCTCGCTCCGGCAGCCGCACACCTAGCAAATGAGGGCCCGTTGACTTTGCTTGGCCCAGAGACCCATGAAATTGTTCAACTTCAATCAAGACAGGCTAAACTGTCAGAAGATGAAAGTCATATTGAAGGAGAGGTGGTCTATATTGACCATTTTGGAAATGCGGTCACCAATATTAAAAAAGCAGACGTTATAGCGCGTAAAAAAGAGAGAGCGGTGATGATCAAAGCACGAGCCCACAGCATTCAAGGGATCGAAAATTCCTATCAATCTTTTGCGGCTAGACTCATCAAAGACACGCGGAAAAGAAATGCTCCAGAAGGTAAATTGATTGCCTTATTTAATTCAAGTGATTATTTACAGTTAGCCATCTATGGATCTGTTCCTGAGACTACTGGTTCAGCTCACTCTCTCTTAGGTCTCGACCTCGGTACACGTGTTGACCTCTTGTTTATAACTGATTTTTAATCGCGCCAAAACAGTGTTGTTTTAAAATATATTTGTGTTTATGAAGTTTATTGTATCCAGCTCGTACTTAAAAGAATACCTCCAGATTTTAGGAGGGGTAATCGCCAGTAATAACACCCTGCCGATCTTAGACAATGTGCTATTTGATCTGAGCGAAAATCAACTGCGCTTGGTGGCCTCAGATTTAGAGACAACCATTTCGGCTCAAATAGAGGTCAGCTCTACCGATAAGGGTGTCATTGCACTGCCTGCTAAGCTGCTTTTAGATATGTTAAAAACATTTCCCGAGCAGCCCTTAACTTTTGTTCTTGAAGATAATGGAACAGTTGAAATCAGTGCATCTAATGGTAAATACGCTTTAGCGAGTATTAGCGGTGATGACTTCCCAAAGCCCGTTTCGTTAAACGAGGCAGCTTCATTCACGTTGCAAGCCGACATCTTAGCTACAGCCATTGCCAAAACCATTTTTGCCGCTGGAAACGATGATCTAAGACCTGTAATGAGTGGGGTTTTCTTTCAGTGTTCACCTGAACGAATAACCTTTGTAGCAACCGATGCGCATAAATTAGTCAAATACGAGCGCAACGATGTGAGCGCCCCTTCGGTAGCCGAATTTATAATGCCCAAGAAGCCGCTAAATCTGCTAAAAGGTATTCTGCAGGGCAGCGAATCCGAGGTGACTATTACCTACAATGAGAATAATGCGCGTTTCTCTTTTGATCATATCGAAATCGTTAGCCGGCTTATAGATGGTAAGTATCCAAACTACGAGGCGGTAATTCCCAAAGAGAATCCAAACGTGCTCACCGTGTCGCGCACGCAGTTTTTGGGCTCTGTGCGTCGCGTTTCAATTTTTTCTAACCGCACAACACACCAAATTCGCTTGAAAATGGCTGGTGCAGAAATCCAGATTTCTGCAGAAGACGTAGACTACAGCAACAAAGCCGATGAGCGATTAAGCTGCGCCTATCAAGGAGACGACTTACAGATTGGATTCAATTCGCGTTTTTTAAGCGAAATGCTCGGTGCCTTAGATTGTGATGAGGTTCAATTGGCCATGAGTTTACCTAATAGAGCAGGACTTTTAACTCCATTAGACCACTTAGATGAAGGTGAGCAGATAACCATGCTGGTAATGCCTGTAATGCTCAACGCCTAAAAAAGCGCATGAAGAGCGCAAATGACACTATAATCGCCTTGGCAACAGCACAAGGGGCAGGTGCCATTGCCGTTCTTCGGTTATCGGGAGTACAGGCCATTGACCTAGTCGACAGCTTTTTTAAACCACGCTCAAAAACCCCTATTTCAGAGGCAGATACGCACACTATTCACCTGGGAGATCTTTACGAAGAAGACAAGCTGTTAGATGAGGTTTTGGTGAGCGTTTTTAGAGCCCCGCGCTCGTATACCGGAGAAAACGTGGTAGAGATATCCTGTCATGGCTCCGTATACATTCAGCAGCTCGTGCTGAACGCCTTAACGAACACCGGTAGATGCCGTGTGGCTGAGCCTGGAGAATTTACGTTTAGGGCGTTTATGAACGGAAAGATGAAGCTTTCTCAAGCAGAGGCCGTGTCTGACCTCATTGCCTCTGAAAGTGCCGCAGAGCACCGCATTGCCTTACAACACATGCGTGGAGGCTTCGCCCAAAATCTCAGTGAAATTAGAGAACAACTCATTCATTTCGCCGCCCTGATAGAGCTGGAACTCGACTTTTCAGGTGAAGATGTAGAATTTGCCGACTACGGCGCGCTGAAAAAATTAGTGGTAGAGCTCAGGCAAACTATTAAGTCACTGCTTGATTCTTTTGCTTTAGGAAACGTAATCAAACAAGGGGTTCCCATTGCTATTATAGGAGCGCCAAACGCCGGAAAGTCGACCTTGTTAAACGCCCTACTCAATGAAGAACGGGCCTTAGTGAGCGCCGAGGCCGGAACCACCAGAGACACCGTAGAAGACTTTTTAACCATTGAAGGAATCCGCTTCAGATTTATAGATACAGCCGGAATTCGCGATACCTCAAATCAAGTCGAAATGATGGGTATCGCACGCAGCTTTGAACGCGCCAAAGAGGCTCATTTGGTACTATACGTCATTGATGTAACAACAGCAGAAACACCGCTCGACGATCTCAAATCTCAGCTCACCAAAAGCGGACTTTCTGATGCCAATATTCTGGTTGTTTGGAATAAATGCGACAGCGAAGATGACTCACTTGCCTTTCATTCAGATGAATTTGAAGGCATAGCCATCTCTGCCAAAAAGCGGAGAAACTTAGAAGACCTAAAAGCGCGGATTGTATCCCGTACACTTCAAGGCGCGGTCAACGAGCAATCGGGTATTTTAACCAACAGCAGACACTATCAACTGTTGCAAGCGGCGCTTAAAGAACTCTACATTGTTGAGGAAGAACTTGAACGTGGTTCAAGTCAAGATCTCTTGGCCATTTCACTTAAAGGGGTTATTCAGCACCTCGGAGAGATCAGTGGCAGCGTAACCAATGACGACATTTTGGGGTCTATATTTTCCAGTTTCTGTATCGGAAAATAATTGAGAACATCAACGCAGTAAATCTTTTAAATGAGTAATCTCGAGCAAGGCCTGAGAAAAAACTGGAAGCAGTTTACCCTACTAGTCATCATCAATGGTTTTGTGGGCGGAATGGTTGGGCTAGAGCGCAGTATTCTTCCTGAACTGGCTGAGACCGAATTTGACCTTGCCGTGAAAACGGCCTTACTGTCTTTTATCGTAGTTTTTGGAATCACCAAAGCGCTGAGCAATTACTTTGCAGGAGCCTTCGCCAATCAGATTGGACGCAAGAACCTTCTGGTCATTGGTTGGGTTTTTGCCTTGCCCGTTCCGTTTATTCTAATGTATGCCCCGTCGTGGAACTGGATCATTGCCGCCAATGCACTACTCGGAATTAATCAAGGACTGAGTTGGAGCAGTACCGTGGTGATGAAAATAGATCTGGTCGGACAGAAAAATCGAGGATTAGCCATGGGCATTAACGAATCGGCCGGATATGTAGCTGTCGGATTGACCGCCTTATTCACCGGGTTGATCGCTGCTCGATATGGACTACGGCCCTACCCCTTTTACTTAGGTATTGGGTTTTCTGTTCTTGGCCTTATTAGCAGTTGGTTGCTGGTCAAAGACACGGCTCCTCATGTGGTCTCAGAACAAATCGCCTCTTCTGTAAAACCACTAGGCAATGTTTTCTCTTCAACCACGTGGAAACATCCGAATTTAGGATCGATTACCCAAGCCGGGCTCACCAACAATTTAAACGACGGTATGATTTGGGGCATACTCCCCTTGCTGTTGGCGACTAAGGGATTCGCGATTGCTGAAATCGGATCAATTGTAGCTATTTACCCTTTGGTTTGGGGGCTTAGCCAACTTCTAACCGGTAAATTGGGAGATCTCTTTCCGAAAAAGCCATTGCTCTTCTACGGAATGTTAATCCAGGGATTATCTATTTTGGGCCTGGTCTACGCCGATTCTCATTTAGCGTTCGTGCTACTTAGTGTGCTTTTGGGTATAGGAACTGCGGTGGTTTATCCGACTTTTCTCGCTGCGATTGCCGACAACACGCATCCGTCTGAGCGCGCTAATAGCATTGGTGTCTTTCGCCTCTGGCGCGATCTAGGCTACGCCTTTGGGGCGGTGCTAACCGGAATCATCGCAGATCAATTCAGTCTAGAGGCTGCTTTAGGCAGCGTTGGTCTACTTACCGTGCTATCGGCCTTGATTTTGGCTAAGAGAATGACCCCTATGAATGAGCCTTTAGCGAAAGAAGCATAATGACTAGCTAGTAGAAGAGTGGATGAGGTAAGCGAGGTAAGTCTAGAAGAAGCGACCACTACTATGGAGCTTCTGGCTAAAAAAGAAGGTGTTTTTTCAGGAATCAGCAGTGGAGGTTCAGTAAAGGTAGCCTTAGACCTCTGTAATCAACTTGACAAGG
>JADHLU010000064.1 GCA_016780435.1 Flavobacteriaceae bacterium | reverse complement strand
AATCAAAAACGAACCTAATCTACTAAACACCTATGCCTTTTCTTAAAAAAACAAAAATACTAGCCACGCTCGGTCCAGCCTGCTCATCTAAAGAAGTACTGCGAGAAATGATGCTGGCTGGAGCAGATGTTTTCAGACTTAATTTCTCTCACGCCGACTATGAAGGCGTTAAAGAGAAAGTGCGATTTATTCGTGAACTCAACGAAGAGTTAGGACGCAATACGGGAATCTTGGCTGACCTTCAAGGCCCTAAGCTACGAGTGGGGGCAATGAAAGAAGGAGTAGTTCTTGAGCCCGGAGACCAGATAGCCTTTAAGACCGGCCAGCGTTTCGAAGGAGATGCAAAGGCCGCTTACATGACCTACGAGGCCTTCCCTAGAGATGTAAAGCCCGGAGAACGTATTTTATTAGATGACGGAAAGCTCATATTTAAGGTGTTAGACACCAACAAGATAGACACGGTAAATGCCGAAGTAATTCAAGGAGGTCCGCTGAAATCCAACAAAGGTGTGAACCTTCCGAACACGGCGATTTCGCTTCCGGCCCTTACCGAAAAAGACATAGAAGACGCCATTTTTGCGATCTCATTGAACGTCGATTGGATGGCGCTTTCTTTTGTGCGTCATGCCCAAGACATCAAAGATCTGCAAGCCCTTATTGAGAAGCATGCGGACTATAAAATCCCGATTATCTCTAAGATTGAAAAGCCTGAGGCTATTGTCAATATCGATGAAATCGTTGCCCACAGCGATGGAATCATGGTGGCAAGAGGAGATCTTGGAGTTGAGGTTCCGGCAGAGGAGGTTCCGCTGTTGCAGAAACAGCTCGTTCAAAAATCTAAAGAGGCTCGAATTCCGGTGGTCATCGCCACTCAGATGATGGAAACCATGATGGAAACCCTTGCCCCAACTAGAGCTGAGGTAAACGACGTGGGGAACTCGGTGATGGACGGAGCAGATGCCGTGATGCTCTCTGGAGAGACTTCAGTTGGTAGGTACCCTGTTCAGGTCGTAGCTAAAATGGCTGCTATCATTCGCGCCGTAGAACACGCTGACACAGCTTGTCGCCCAACGCCTCCTCCGAGGCTAAAGACAGAGCGATTCATCACCAAATCGGTATGCTATCACGCCGCCCTAATGGCCACAGAAATAGAAGCTAAGGTCATTGGCACGCTCACTAATTCAGGCTACACAGCCTTTCAAGTTTCGGCATGGCGCCCCAATTCGTATATCTTGGCCTTCACCGATAACAAGCACATACTCGGTAGGTTGAATATGCTATGGGGAGTGTACGCCTTTTACTACGATAAGTACAGCTCAACCGATGCAACGGTGACCGACATCAATGAAATGGCGAAGCAGAAAGGTTTTCTGGCCTCTGGAGATATGGCTATTACCTTGACCTCTGTGCCTATTGAGAAAAAGGGAATGGTAAATAGCCTGCGCATTACTCAGATCGCCTAATGCCTTTAGAAATCGAAAAGAAATACCTGGTCTTACCCCAACAGTTAGACCAGCATATTCAACTCGATCAGTACCCGCATAAACCGATGGTTCAAGGCTATTTAGCCTCATCAGACTTGGCAGTCATTCGCATTCGTGTCGCCCAAGACCGCGGTCGACTGACTATTAAACAGCGCGGAGCCGGAATAAAGCGCATAGAAGTTGAACGCGACTTAAGTTTAGAAGAAGCAAACGAACTTTTATCTCTTTGCGGAAACAAGAAGGTAGAAAAGCAACGCTATTTCATCGTCAACGGTAAGTACACCATCGAATTAGACATTTTTTTGGGAGAAAATGCCGGATTGATGATAGCCGAAGTCGAATTTGGAGATGAAGAAGAGGCGAACGCCTTTGACCCACCTGAATGGTTTTCTGCCGAGGTGAGTGGAGATTTACGCTATTACAACCACTACCTAAGTGAGCATCCGTATAGCAGTTGGAAAGCGACCTAAACCACGCCTTTAAACTGCTCTAAAAATCGCATGTCGTTTTCACTGAGCATGCGAATATCCGGAATTTGATACAGCAACAGCGCAATTCGATCTATTCCCATTCCGAAAGCATAACCCGAATACACTTCGGGGTCAATACCGCAGTTTCGAAGCACATTTGGGTCTACCATTCCGCAGCCCATGATTTCTAGCCAACCGGTACCCTTGGTCATGCGGTAATCGGTTTCGGTCTCTAACCCCCAATACACGTCTACTTCTGCACTGGGTTCGGTAAACGGAAAATAAGAAGGCCTCAGTCGAATTTTAGACTTTCCGAAGAGTTTGGTCGTGAAATACTGAAGCGTCTGTTTCAGATCTGCGAAAGAAACATCTTTGTCAATATACAAACCCTCAACCTGGTGAAAAAAGCAATGCGAGCGTGCCGAAATGTCTTCATTTCTGTAGACCCGTCCGGGCGAAATGGTTCGAATCGGAGGCTGGTTTTGCTCCATATGACGCACTTGCACCGATGAGGTGTGGGTGCGCAGCAAAATGTCTGGGTTGGTTTGAATGAAAAAGGTGTCTTGCATGTCTCGTGCCGGATGATGATCGGGCAAATTGAGTGCCGTGAAGTTATGCCAGTCGTCTTCGATTTCGGGACCCTCTGAAACACCAAACCCTATAGACGAAAAGATGTCGATGATTTTATTGCGAACAATGCTAATGGGGTGACGTCCACCCATTTCCATGGGATAGCCCGGACGGCTTAGGTCGAAACCGCTTTTGGCGCCTTTCGATGGCGCAGTAGCACTCTCTTGCTTCAGCAGCTCTACCTTTTCAGTTGCCGCTTGCTTTAAGCGATTAATGGCTTGGCCTATCTCTTTTCTTTCTTTTGGAGCAACCGACTTAAAGGCGGCAAAAAGGTCGTTCAACTGCCCTTTTTTACCGAGATATTCAATGCGGAATGCCTCAATTTCTTTTGAATCAGCACTTTGAAACGCCTCAACCTTAGCAATAAGTTCTTCGATTTGCGCGAGCATCTCTTACGTTTTTTGGGGGGCTTAAAAGTAGTAAAGGATTTTTAAAGACCACCGATGGGCAGCTATCAAAAATCAGTATCACCCTCATTGCGGGCTGAAGTTAGAAGATTATCTTTATGATTCATATATACAAAAACTTAATCCTTGTCTCTGACTGCTCGCATAGCCCCATTTATATCTGCTGTCATGATTTTTATTATGACCTCTTCAGAATTGACCCGTTATGCCGGCTTTGACTGGGCTTACACTATTAACCTTGAGCACGATACTGAAGAAACAAGTGACTCAGAGTCCAAAGTTGAATCTTCAGATTCAACCGACGAAGTTATATTGAATGGCTATAGTTCTGCCGATTACACGATTAGTTCGCAGCGGAGTTTTACGCTTTGTTGCCCTCCACAACAACCCTCTTTTGGTGTTTGTAAGATACACCTTGAGCCGCCAGATAATGGGTCGAATATCTAGCCCCATTATTTTCTAATCTCATCTTATTATATATCATGTTTAAAACCTTAAAGGCGGATTTTCCCGCCAGTGTTGTCGTATTTTTTGTTGCCCTTCCACTTTGTTTGGGCATAGCCCTGGCCTCAGGAGCTCCATTATTTTCAGGATTAATTGCCGGAATTATAGGCGGAATTGTGGTGGGAGCTATCAGTGGATCTCATGTGGGTGTAAGTGGACCGGCTGCAGGGCTTGCTGCTATTGTGCTCACGGCCATTAGTACCTTAGGAGATTATCGAATATTTCTAGTTGCCGTTGTTATCGCCGGAGCTCTACAAGTAATATTGGGACTTCTTAAGGCCGGAATAATAGGGTATTTTTTTCCGTCTTCGGTGATCAAGGGAATGCTTACGGGAATAGGGATCATTATTATCCTCAAGCAGATCCCTCATTTTTTTGGCTACGATTCAGATTGGGTTGGAGATTTGACCTTTATCGAAAAAGATGGTTCTAATACTTTTGGAAGTTTGTTTACTGCGCTAAGGCATATAAGCCCAGGTGCCACCATAATCGCAGTTTTGGGGTTGTCACTAATGCTTTTTTGGGATAAGGTATTGGCTAAAAAAGCCCGCTTTTTTACAATTATTCAGGGCCCTATCGTTGCTGTCGCTATTGGAATTGCTTATGCCATTGCCACCAAAGACTATACGTATTGGAGTATTGAGCCCGAACACTTGGTCTCTGTTCCCGTATTTGAATCGTTTGCTGATTTTACCTCCCAATTTACCTCCCCGGCTTTTTCAAGCATTTCAAATAAACAAGTTTGGATTGTCGGATTTACTATTGCCCTTGTGGCCAGTCTAGAAACATTACTTAGCGTCGAGGCCACCGATAAATTAGATCCGCACAAACGGGTCACCCCAACAAATAGAGAATTGGTGGCTCAAGGAGTAGGTAACATTGTATCAGGAATGATAGGAGGGTTGCCAATCACCCAAGTGATTGTTCGAAGCTCTGCTAATATTCAGTCTAAAAACGAAACTAAGCTTTCGGCCATTATTCATGGCTTCTTGCTCCTGATCGCAGTGATTTTATTACCTCGGATTATAAACGAGATTCCTCTTTCTGTTCTTGCCGCCGTACTCATTCTAGTCGGCTACAAACTCGCTAAACCCAGTCTGTTTAAAAAAATGTTTCAGCTTGGAACTAAACAATTTGCTCCATTTATAATTACCGTACTGGGGATTATCTTCACTGACTTGCTAATTGGAATTTCTTTAGGACTTGGAGTAGGGGTGCTGGTCATTCTCTATTATAGTTTTAAGAACTCTCATTTTTTACACCTAGAAGACGAAAGCGCTGAAACGCCCTCTTTTAAGATGACCTTGGCAGAAGAGGTCACGTTTTTTAATAAGGGGGCCATTTTAGATGCTCTTGAGCACTTGCCCAAGAATTCTACGGTGGAAATTGACGTGCGAAAAACTCGGTACTTAGATTACGACATTGTCGAGATCATTCAAGACTTTGGCCACAAAGCTAAAGAGCGCAATATCAGTCTAACGGTAATTTCAGAGCGAGGGGTAGTAGGTGATCTGGGGAATCTAGTCACCTTTTTTACACACCCCAGGCGATAAGCTTTAGTCTAGAAACCGCACTTCACCTGTGGCGACATCGTACATGGCACCTATGATTTTAATGGCGCCTTCTTTTTCCATCGACCGCAAGACGTTCGAATAGGTTCGAACGTTTTGAACGGTAAGCCTTACATTTTCGAGAGCTACGGCATCTACAAAGGAAGCGTTCTTTGAAGTGCGCTTTTCGGGATCTTTAGGTTCTTTTATGTTTTGAATCGCTGGATTGATCTTAGCGAGTAAGGCAGTCAGATTACCTAGCTCTGCTTTGTCGCAGGCTCCTTTGACTGCCCCGCATGAGGTGTGTCCCAGCACTACGACGAGCTTAGCTCCTGCAATTTTACATCCGAAATCAAGACTCCCTAACATGTCTTCATTAATAATGTTACCGGCAACTGTAGCCCCAAAAACATCCCCAATCCCTTGATCAAATATGAGCCTTATCGGGACTCTTGAGTCGATACACCCAAGTATACAAGCGAAGGGATACTGTCCAGTAGCCGTTGCTTTCACTTGAGTAGCAAATTCTCTTTTTGTCTTAATGCCTTGAAGAAAACGCTGATTACCGTTTTTCAAAATTTGAATGGCTGTTTCAGGAGTTATTTTAGACTGAGCTTCAGCAGTTAGAGTATGCATTAATTAGAATATAGGATTAATTCATAAATAATAACAATATAAATCTATCCCTAGTAGCTCAGCTTAATTTTACGCAATTCACGATCTTTCATCCATCCTGTTTGCCCGTTGGCTAGTCGAACCTCTGTGAATTCTTGAAAATTGCCTAAGACTTGTACTTTGGTTCCTTCATGCAGCTCGAAAATAACGGGCGCCTCTTGTTTAGGCTCAGTGAGTACTAAAACACGGGGTTCAAACACTATGGCCGAAGTATTGTTTTCCATAAGTGTCTT
>JADHLU010000063.1 GCA_016780435.1 Flavobacteriaceae bacterium | reverse complement strand
AACGCTAGAACCCATAACCTAAAGGGTGTTTCTCTGGCTATTCCTCGCGAAAAATTAGTGGTAATCACTGGCTTATCTGGCAGTGGTAAATCATCGCTCGCTTTTGACACTATATATGCAGAAGGTCAGCGTCGCTATATAGAGACATTCTCGGCTTATGCCCGGCAGTTTTTAGGCAACCTTGAGCGACCAGACGTGGATTCTATTGAAGGACTCTCTCCGGTCATCGCTATTGAGCAAAAAACTACCTCTAGGTCTCCCCGTTCGACGGTAGGCACAATCACTGAGATATACGATTTTTTAAGACTGCTTTACGCTCGTGCCTCAGAAGCCTATTCACCGGCAACCGGAAAGCGAATGGTGAGCTACAGCAGTGACGAAATTGTCTCCTTGATTAACCATCAGTTCAACGGTCAGCAAATCACGCTATTAGCACCATTAATCAGGTCTAGGAAAGGTCATTATCGCGAGTTGTTTGAAACCATTCAGAAACAGGGTTTTTTGAGAGTGCGTGTAGACGGCGAGATACGGTCTATCGAGCCGGGTTTAAAACTTGATCGCTATAAAATTCACGATATTGAGGTAGTAATCGATCGCCTCAATATTGATGCGGAGAGCGATATTAAACGGTTGCGACAAAGTGTGGAGTTGGCATTAAAAAGAGGAAATTCAGTGCTTATGGTGGCCACTGAAAATGAAGCAATCCACTACTTTAGCTCGGCCTTAATGTGCCCTGAGTCTGGTGTTTCTCTCGACCTGCCCGAACCCAACAGCTTCTCATTTAATTCGCCCAAGGGAATGTGCCCATCATGCAAGGGCTTAGGGCAAGTCAAAGAATTAGACTTAAAAAAAGTATTTGTCGACGAATCACTGTCTATAAGAAAGGGGGCGATAGCTCCACTAGGTACATTTAAAAAATCCTGGGCCTTTACCCAAATCGAGCACATAGGGCAGCTGTATGGGTTTACGCTAGACAGTCCGTTGAAATCTCTATCTGAAGAAGCGCGACTGGTCCTTATTAAAGGCATAAAAGAGCGCGTGGTCATCCCTTCAAAATCACTAGGCGTTTCTAGAGAGTACGCTATTGATTATGAGGGTATTGAGAAATTTATTCTTCATCAATACAACGACTCAGGTTCGTCCAATATTAAGAGATGGGCGGCTGATTTTTTAACCGATTCACTCTGCGCAAACTGCAACGGGACACGATTAAAACCAGAAGCTGAATTTTTTAAAATTGACGGACAGACCCTCTCGACCTTAGTGAATTATTCGATTGACGAGTTGCTTCATTTTTTCAAAGAGATTGAAAAGCGTTTAGATACGACTAAGGCGCTAATTGCCGCAGAGGTACTCAAAGAAATAAGAGCGCGTCTGTCGTTTCTAGAAAATGTGGGGCTCAACTATTTAACCTTAAACCGAAGTGCAAAATCCTTGTCAGGCGGAGAAGCACAGCGCATTCGATTAGCCACTCAAATAGGCTCTCAATTGGTCGGAGTGCTTTACATCTTAGACGAACCGAGCATAGGCCTTCACCAGCGAGACAACATGCGTCTTATTCAAGCCTTAGAAGAACTGAGAGATCTTGGCAATTCTGTATTGGTGGTCGAACACGACCGCGACATGATTCAGTCGGCCGACCATGTCATCGATATTGGTCCTGGGGCGGGAAGGCATGGAGGTCAAATCGTTTTCGAGGGCACCCCTGAGTACATGAAAAACCAAAACACGCTCACCGCGGCCTATCTGCAGCAAAACAAGGGCATTCCCACTCCGCTAAAGAGAAGAAAAGGGTCGAAAAAATACATCGAACTAGCCGGATGCACTGGAAATAACCTCAAACAAGTTGACCTCAAAATACCGCTCGGTACGCTTACCCTAATCACAGGAGTTTCGGGGAGCGGAAAGTCTTCGCTCATCAATGAGACCCTCTACCCTATTCTTAATAACTATTATTTTAACGGCGTTCAGAATCCCTTGCCGTACCAGAGCGTCAAAGGCCTTGAGCATTGCGATAAGGTTATAGATGTCAATCAGTCTGCGATCGGAAGAACGCCGCGCTCCAATCCGGCCACCTACACCGGAGTGTTTTCAGAAATTCGGACGCTGTTTGCTAAAACCACTGAAGCCGTCATTAGAGGATATAAACCTGGGCGTTTTAGTTTCAATGTTTCAGGAGGCCGATGCGAAACATGCGGAGGTGGCGGTCAAAAAGTAATCGAAATGAATTTTCTACCCGATGTACTGGTTGATTGCGAGACCTGTCGTGGCAAGCGTTTTAACCGCGAAACATTGGAAATTAGATATAAAGGAAAGAACATCTCTGACGTATTAGAGATGACCATAGAAGAGGCCTCTGGATTTTTTGAGGCTATACCTAAGATTCACCGCATTTTAAAAACGCTGAATATGGTGGGGCTTGGATACATAACACTTGGACAGTCTTCAACTACCTTGTCAGGAGGAGAAGCTCAGCGCGTTAAATTGGCAACCGAACTCGCCAAAAGAGATACCGGTAATACCTTGTATATTTTGGACGAACCGACGACCGGATTGCATTTTGAAGACGTGCGCATACTGCTTGATGTATTGAACAAGTTGGTCGATAAGGGCAATACCGTTATCGTAATCGAACACAATTTGGACGTCATTCGTCAGGCAGATTACATTATCGACATAGGTCCAGAAGGAGGTCAATCGGGCGGAACCATTGTTGCACAAGGTACACCTGAACAAATTTTAACATCTTCTGAGAGTTTGACTGCGGCATTCTTAAAAAATGAATTAGATTCGTTTAAATCGCTTAAACCATCATGATTTCGCATTCAGCAAAAACGTGGAACGACATTAAATCCAATGATTCTTGGGCCCTTTTTAAGATCATGGGAGAATTTGTGGAGGGCTATGACCGAATGGCCAAGATTGGCCCTTGTGTTTCTATATTCGGTTCTGCACGAACAACTGAAGATCATCCCTCTTTTGAATTAACAGTGGAGATCGCGCGTAAATTGGCGCTTCAAGGTTTTGGTATCATCACTGGTGGAGGCCCTGGAATCATGAAAGCAGCGAACCAGGGGGCCCAAGAAGCCAAGGGTATTTCGGTGGGGTTGAACATCAAACTTCCGTTTGAGCAGCATCCAAATGAATACATTGATATAGATAAGAGTCTGTATTTCGACTACTTTTTTGTTCGAAAAGTTATGTTTGTTAAATACGCTCAGGGATTCATAGCCCTTCCTGGAGGGTTTGGAACACTAGATGAATTATTCGAGGCCCTTACCCTTATTCAAACGCATAAAATCAAGCGATTCCCTATCATTTTAGTAGGATCAACATTTTGGGGAGGCCTGATCGATTGGGTAAAAGACACTCTTCTTGCCGAAAAAACAATTTCAGCTGAAGATCTTGACCTATTCAAGATAGTAGACACTGCAGACGAGGTAGTCTCGGTGGTGTTAGCATTTTACAAGGGTCGAGAGCTAAGGCCCAATTTCTAATGCGTTTACGGTTTTTACACGCTTTCTTATTATTCCTAAACCCTTGGTGGCTAGGTGCTCAAACTACTACGCCCTCAGAGCTTAAAGCACAGGTGTATTGGAATCACTTAGCCAATAGCCTCGAAGTCAACAGCACACTCAGCTTTCAAAAAGAAGCGTTTAGCCGATCAAACACCGTACATCTATACGATTGGAACCACTCCTTTTCTTCCAAAAACAGCCCTTTAGGCCTCTCCTTTCAGCAGCGATTTGACCGCAGTTTTCACTTGGCGAATGACAACGAAAGAGGCTTAACTTTTGACCTAGTGATTACGCATCAATCTGAGCAGCTGAGCTATAAGCGTATAGACTATGATGTGTTAGAGGTTAGTCTCCCCCCATCTATTAACGGTGATTTTATTGAGCTTGAGGTGAACTACAAACTCAAGCTTCCGGATATAAAGTTCACAGGTTATGGCATAGACGAGAATGAAACACTCTGGCTAAAAAACAGTCTTATACTCCCTATGCCGCTAGAAAGCACCGTGTCAGAAGCATACCATCACTTTAACAGAGGAGATCAACATACCGGACTCGTTCTCTATGACCTGACTTTTGATCGCGGAGACAATCATTTTATTCACAGTGATCTACCCTCGAGTTCATTTTTTAATTTTTCTGGAATTACAGCTAATCCCCCGCTTTTCGTAATAGACCACAACGACCAAAGTTTGCTGCATTACAAAACGGCTAAGTGGTCGGTTCACATCGATTCAAAACTGGCTAAAAACCTCAATAATCCGATAGAAACCTTAGAGCGAGTTATCGCATTTGCCAAGCAGGCTTTACCTATGCTCGACACTAGTAATTTGATTCTCACATCTAGTGAATACGCTGAAAGCCCCATTAAATTAATTACCGATTTTCCCAGTATTCTCTCGACCTACCCAGATGAATTTGTCCAAGAACTCAAGCTGTTAAAAACACTGATGCGCAAGCAGTTGTTATTGGGGTTTGACAGTAATATGAAACGTGAACACTTTTATCTGGACGGATACGTACAGTACCAACTAGAAAACTATATTGAACTCAGATACAACAACTTAAAGCTCATCGGTAAGTTTTCACGCCTATGGCCGTTGAATCGGTATAGATTCGGGCAAATAACCGTAAACGAGCACTTTAAATGGTTGAATCGGTTTATTGACAATCAGAATTTAGATCAGCCGCTCTTAACCCCAACCGCAGAACTTTTAAACTACAATTACAGTATAGCTAATCCAGTTAGGGCCGCTCAGTTATTCAGAATGAGCTTTGATCGCAATACCTCCACCGAAAATGCACGAGCCCTTCTCGATTACCAAAAAGCCTCGTATTTAAGCTCAGGGGTGTCGGGATTCGATTTAAAGTGGTTTTTGTCACCCCAAACTACTGCTCCTGTAGTCTCAGATCGTTTACTCCAAACGCGCGAGCGCACCGATTTTAGAATTCCTGAGGTTAAGCGCTCAACCGAGACTGATTCGGTGCGGGTAAGCTATACCGGAATCTATCCGCTTCCGGTGAAAGTCTCCCAATTTGTAGGGAATAAAGAGGTGGCTCATCAGTGGATCAGCAACTCAACTCATGAAACCTGGCTTCGTTTTGACGCCACCAAAAAGGCGCGCTACATCGTTAATCCGTATTTAGAAACTCCAGAATTTAACAGTGCTAATAATATTAATAATCCGAGAAGTAAGCTCTTTAAAAGCCCACTAAAAATCCTTCCGTTCACCGATCTAGACGATTTAAGGTATAGCCAACTATACCTCACCCCACAAGCCCTATTCAATATTTATGACGGGATTTCAGTCGGCGCCCAAATCTCGAATGAATCGCTCGTAACAAAACCTATAGAGTACCAATTTGCCCCCTTTTATTCAAGTAAAGAAAAGTCGCTAATTGGCGCATTCAACATCGTTTCTAACCACTGGTTAAACGACGAAAAACGAAGCCGTTTAACCGCCGGTATATTTGGTTTATCACAGCATTTTAATGTCAATTCACGATACAGCACCTTCACCCCATACATTAGGTTAAACCAAAACGTAGAAGGAATAACCTCACGCACCAATCAATCGTTCTTTGCTAGATTAAGGGCGGTCTCACGAACACTTGACCGCGATGCAGAGACACAAGAGGTTTTAGAAAACCCCGACTACATCGTCTTAAATTTTAGGTATCAGAAAATAAAACAAAGCCTATTCAATTTTAAGAGCCTGCTAGCAGACCTGCAATTCGCCGATTCGTTTATCAAAGTAGCATCATCTGCCGAATACAGAAGACTTTTCGATAACAACACACAAATAAGCCTGCGCGTGTTTGGGGGACTATTTCTAAGAAATTCAACGCCTAATGACTTTTTTAGCTTTTCTATTGGGCGCCCGAACGACTACCTCTATGACTTTAAACTAATCGGCCGCTCTGAATCTGAAGGCCTGCCTGCACAGCAGTT
>JADHLU010000062.1 GCA_016780435.1 Flavobacteriaceae bacterium | reverse complement strand
CTGAGGCCCCTGCGATAATAAGTTTAGGAGACTCTTTAACCGCAATTTTTTCGATTTCATCGTAATCTAATAAGCCTGTCTCTCGATCGACGCCGTAAAAACTCGGACTATAGAGACGTCCGGAGAAATTGACCGGTGATCCGTGGGTAAGATGGCCTCCGTGAGAAAGGTCAAATCCAAGAATCTTATCACCCGGATTGAGCAAGGCGTGAAACACAGAAGCATTAGCCTGTGATCCAGAATGGGGTTGAACGTTGACATACGCGGCTCCAAACAACGCCTTTGCGCGCTCAATAGCCAAATTTTCTACCTGATCGACCACCTCGCATCCGCCGTAATAGCGCTTTGAAGGATAACCCTCTGCATATTTATTGGTCAAAACCGATCCGGCAGCCTCCATAACTGCCTCAGAGGTAAAATTTTCTGAAGCAATTAACTCGATTCCTCTGAGCTGACGTTGGTGCTCCAATTCAATCAAATCAAACAACTGTTGGTCTCTTTGCATAGCCGTATAAATAAGCCCTAAAAATACGACGCCTGATTTAGTCTGTAAATCACTTTACACACAATTATGAACAAACTAATGCACGTTTTTAAAATGTCATTATGACATGATTATACGTAAAATAAATGTCAAATAGTCATGCAAATCGGCTTAATTCGGCTTCTAGACAAGATGGATTAACATTTGCGTAGGGTATAGCAAATCAATCAGCTATGTTAGACATACAATCATTCAGCAGTAAAGTACAAGACATTATAGGCGAGTCGCATATCGTCGCCGAGAGTTTCGATCATTCTATTATAGAGGGCATTCATCTATTGAAGGCTGTCAATACAAAGGCCAAAGAAGAAGTTTCTATGCTACTCGAGAATCAGCAAGACGGTTTCTCAAGGCTAGATGCAGCCGTTGACGCTCAGTTGAAACAGTTAGGCAAGAGCAGTTCAGCCCAAAAAGGGCTCGGTCAAGAGGCAGTTTCTATTCTGACTAAAGCCATAGCTGAGGCTCGAAAAGAAAACGAAAGCCTGGCTAGTTTTTCTCATTTACTCAAGGCACTCATTCAAAAAGAATCGACCGCCTCACGCCTACTAAAAGACGCAGGACTCAGCTTAGAGCGACTGCAGAAAGCCGCTATAGAACAGCAGGGCTCGCCTAAAACTCAAGGGCAAGAAAACTTGATGAAGTACGCCAAAAATCTCAACGAATTGGCCGACAAAAATCAATTAGATCCGGTAATTGGAAGAGACGACGAGATTCGAAGAGTACTTCAAATTCTCTCGAGACGGTCTAAAAACAATCCTATTCTGGTTGGTGAACCTGGGGTCGGAAAAACGGCTATCGTTGAAGGTATTGCACAACGCATTGTTAGTCAGGATGTTCCTGAGAATCTAAAAGATAAAAAAATCTTTAGCCTCGATATGGGGCTACTTCTTGCCGGAGCTAAGTATAAAGGCGAATTCGAAGAACGACTGAAAGCTGTGGTTAAAGAGGTAACCGAAGCCCAGGGTCAGTTTATTCTTTTCATCGACGAAATTCACACCTTGGTTGGAGCCGGAGGTGGGTCTGGTGCTATGGATGCAGCCAATATTCTGAAGCCCGCTTTATCTAGGGGTGCACTTCGCACCATAGGGGCCACTACCCTAGATGAATTTCAAAAGCATTTCGAAAAAGATAAAGCACTAGAACGACGCTTTCAAAAGGTGAGCGTAGAAGAGCCAGACACCGAGAGTGCCATATCTATTTTGCGTGGGCTTAAAGACAAATACGAAGCACATCACAAAGTGCGCATTAAAGATGAGGCCGTAATTAGTGCTGTCGTTTTATCGGAGCGTTACATCACCTCTCGATTTCTGCCCGATAAGGCCATTGACTTAATGGATGAGGCGGCGTCAAAAATTCGAATGGAGATCAACTCGAAGCCCGAAGAATTAGACATTATGGATCGCAAAATCATGCAGCTCGAAATCGAAGTTGAAGCCATCAAAAAAGAAAAGGATCAAGACAAATTAAAAGCACTAAATCTTGAATTAACCGAGCTAAAAGAGACGCGCAATACGCTATTTAGCAAATGGCAACAAGAGCGCAGTGTTATTGATGAAATCCAAAAGACTAAAAATGAACTCGAGGCCTTAACACTTGAAGCTGAGCGGGCTGAACGAAATGGCGACTACGCTAAGGTTGCTGAAATTCGCTACGGTAGCAGCAAGGCGTTAGCAGATCAACTAGCTGCCTTAGAAGAAAAGGCGAGCAACAGTAAGAACACCTTAATTAAAGAAGAGGTTTCAAGTGACGATATCGCTGAAGTAGTGGCCAAATGGACGGGGATTCCTGTACAGAAACTACTGAGTTCTGAACGCGAAAAACTTCTGGGTCTAGAATCTGTATTAAAACAAAGCATTGTAGGCCAAGATCGAGCAGTTGAATTGTTAGCTGACGCCATTCGAAGAAGTCGTTCAGGCCTTCAAGACCCAAATAAACCAATTGGAAGTTTCTTGTTTCTCGGGAGCACAGGAGTGGGTAAAACGGCCTTGGCAAAGGCTGTCACTCAAACCCTATTTGACGATGCCAATGCGATGACCCGCATCGACATGAGCGAATACAGCGAACGACACAGTGTGAGCCGACTAATTGGCGCACCTCCTGGATATGTTGGTTACGAAGAGGGAGGTCAGCTGACCGAGGCGGTTCGCAGAAAGCCCTATTCAGTCATTTTGCTAGACGAAATAGAAAAAGCGCATCCCGAGCTATTCAATGTGCTGCTTCAAGTACTCGATGACGGAAGGCTAACAGACGGGCAAGGTCGCGTAGTTGACTTTAAAAACACGCTGATCATCATGACTAGTAATATGGGTAGTGAGCTCTGGAACCGCTTAGATCAAAACAGCCCACATCTAGAAGCTGATGTGATTCAGCTAGAAGAAGAAGTGATGCAGCTGCTCAAGCAACGACTTCGCCCGGAGTTCTTGAATCGAATAGACGAAATCGTAAGCTTTAATCCGCTTAACAAAGAGGCCATCAAAGACATCGTGCGTCTGCAATTGGAAGAGGTTAAACACAAATTAACCGATCTGCAAATTTCTCTTGACGCCACCGAAGATGCGCTGAATTATTTAGCTGAAAAAGGATACGACCCAGACTTCGGAGCACGTCCGATCAAAAGGCTTATTCAAAAAGAAGTGATGAACGTCATATCAAAAGAGCTTTTGGCGCAAACCGTTAAGGAGGGTTCCATACTCTTACTCGATGCCTTCGACCAAAAATTGGTTCTTCGCCGGGTCGATACCGATTAGTATTTTGTAATTTTGTCGGGCATTTAAGAGCTATGTCGACCTCCAAGAACACCGCTTCATTTATAGTAGAAACCTCAGCCGTGCTTTTTTTAAAGCACGGCTATGAGGGCACGAGTCTAAGTATGCTCACCAAGGCCACCGGATTGACAAAAGGAGCCATTTACGGCAACTTTAAAGACAAAACTGCACTGGCCGAAGCCTGTTTTGAGTACAGTTTTTCTAAAGTTGAACAGTCTGTTTTAAAGGCACTTAACGTCAATGACCCTCCAAAAGCATGCATGCGGGCTTTCTTCGCATACTACCGCACATACGATCAACTTATCTCTGAACTAGGATCGTGTCCGCTCATCAGTTTTGGTATTCAGAGCACTTACAATTCTCCTCAGCTGCTCTTGCGAGTCAACGAAGCGATACACCGCATCGAAGATTACTTGACCAGCACCTTAAAGCGAGGAGTTGACCGTCAAGAAATTTATTTAGGCATACCCGAAACCGTTTTTGCTAAGCAACTATTCGCCTTAATTCAAGGTGGTGTAAGTCAGTCACTTATAACCAATGACATGAAGTATTTAAGAAATACGGCGTCTTACTTGGAATACCTTTTTGAAAGCAGCACGCGTTCTTAAATCAGACCATGAAAACAACGGTAAACATCAAGAATAAACGGGCTCGATTCGACTTCGAATTGATCGACACCTATGTGGCCGGAATCGTTCTTGCTGGAACCGAAATAAAATCTATTCGAGCGAATAAAGTCCGTATAACCGAGAGTTTCTGCGAGTTTAACGATCAAGGAGAACTCTTTGTGGTGAATATGCACATAGACCCCTACTCCCACGGAACCTACAACAATCACCTTCCAAAGGCATCCAGAAAGTTGCTTTTAAAAAAACGGGAGCTGCATAAACTATTTAAAGAGGTGTCTCAAAAAGGAATGGCGATTGTTCCGCTCTCACTTTTCATCAATGCAACAGGCAAGGCAAAAATCGAAATTGCCCTTGCCAAGGGTAAAAAGAATTTCGATAAACGCGAGACCTTAAAAGACCGTGAAAATCAGCGCGACCTCGACCGCATTAAAAAACAGCACAACAAGTAACATTAGCGCATCAAGCCTTCAGTGCTGTTCAAAAGTGGAACAAATTGAAAGTCTCCGTAGGTCGTCTTGTGAAACTCTTTAGGCCCCTTGCGCTCTAGAACGGTCATTTTTTGCTGACTTTCTCCTACAGGAATCACCAGTATACCCCCAATAGCTAACTGAGCCAGTAATGCATTAGGTATTTCTTTTGCCCCGGCGGTGACTACAATTCGATCATAAGGGGCATATTTTGAAAGACCCTTGCAGCCGTCTGAATAGTGGATGATCTTTGGTTTCCACCTAAAGGTTCTGAAGAACACCTCGGCCTTTCGAAAAAGCTCTAGCTGTCTTTCAACGGTATACACTTCTGCACCTAAAAAACTCAACACGGCTGATTGATAGCCGCTGCCTGTTCCTATTTCTAAAACCCTCATGCCCGATCTAACCTCAAGCAGTTCAGTTTGAAAGGCCACGGTATACGGATGCGAAATAGTCTGCTCTGCACCTATCGGAAAGGCCCGATCTTCATAGGCATGAGCTTCGAGGGTTTTGTCTAAAAATAAATGCCTAGGGATGGCTCTGATAGCCTCAAGCACAGGCTCACTCTGAATGCCTCGTTCGCTCAATTGCTGCGCGAGTTGATTTCTGAGCCCCTTATGTCGTAGTGTATCGTTTCGCACCTCTAATAAATCAGCCCTAAATTACAGCGCTTCTACTTAACTTTACCGAAATTATCCGCTTATGATTCGCGTTGGAGTTTTTGGTGCTGGGCACCTAGGAAAAATTCACCTAAAACTTCTGAATGCCTCAGCGCACTTTGAGCTAGTTGGTTTTTACGATGTAAATCGAGAAGCTTCGAAGCAATTGGCGACTGAATTAGGGTACCGCTATTTCGATCAAGCGGAGGCGCTCATGAAAGAGGTTGAAGGTCTGTTTATTATCACACCTACGCTCTATCATTTTGAGTATGCACTGGCCGCATTAAAACACAACCTTCATGTTTTTGTTGAGAAGCCTATCTGCGAAAACCCCGAACAGGCCGCTCGTTTAGTGCAATTAGCCGCCGAGCACAATCGCGTGGCTCAAGTAGGACACGTTGAGCGATTCAACCCGGCCTTTGTAGCTGCTTTACCGCACTTAAATCAACCCAAGTTCATAGAAGTACATCGACTCGCCGAATTTAATCCTAGAGGCACTGACGTTTCTGTGGTGCTCGATCTGATGATTCACGACATTGATTTGGTATTGCAGTGCAATAAATCCGCCATTAAACGCATTGATGCCAATGGTGCCGCCGTCATTAGCCAATCTGTTGATATCGCTACGGCGCGTATTGAATTTGAAGATTCTTGTGTGGCCAATTTAACCGCAAGTCGCATTTCGCTCAAGAATATGCGCAAGTTGCGCTGTTTTCAGAAGGATGCCTACGTTACCGTCGATTTGTTGGAGAAAAAAACCGAAATCGTGCGTATGAAAGATGCCCCCGAAAATCCGGGAGAGTTTGATCTCTTATTGCCAACAGCCGAGGGGCAATTGAAGCAAATTTATTTTGACTCTCCCGCTGTTACATTGACCAATGCCATAGAAGAAGAGCACACTAACTTTGCAGCTGCTATTAACCATCAACAGTCACCCCTAGTCACCTTTGAAGACGGAAGGCGAGCCTTATCCATTGCACAAGAAATCATTAATCAGCTCGAAGAAAAGACCTCATGACGCTTATTCGACCTTTCAAAGGGTGG
>JADHLU010000061.1 GCA_016780435.1 Flavobacteriaceae bacterium | reverse complement strand
CATGGTGCGCAAAGGAGCATACCCTGAACACCAACTGAACAAGGGAGACCTCATCTTGCTAGCCAGCGTTGGAGCCGGAATGAATCTCAACTGCTTGCTTTACCGTTACTAGAACATATGCAGGTCAGCATCATTCTTCCCTTTCACAATGAAGCTGCCCATCTTAAACGCACGCTAGATAGTTTTGTCGCTCAGCACAGAAGGCCAGACTCGTTGCTGCTCGTTAACGATTCTAGCACAGATGAAAGCCCCAAAATCGCCGAGGCATTCGCCCGTGCCCATCCCTTCATTAAACTCATTCACCGCTCAGGTGATCACTCTAAATCGCCAGGGGCTAAAGTGATCCATGCATTTAACTTTGGCCTATCAACCCTAAAAGGGTACGATCTAATCGGAAAATTTGACGCCGATATACTGCTGCCCCCCACCTATTTTGAAACCTGCATAAGGGCTTTTGAGCAGCAGCCCCATTTGGGCATATATTCTGGCCTGCTATACATCAAAAAAAATGAGCAGCTACAGTACGAGGCCGTAGCGAATACCGATCACGTTCGAGGCCCACTGAAACTATACTCGAAATCGTGCTTTCAGGCCATTGGGGGCCTAGTCCCTTGCCTGGGATGGGACAGCATAGACACGCTACTCGCCGAGGCTAGGGGGTTTAAGGTCGAGACCAATCCCGGCCTGATAGTTGAGCACATGCGTCCCACTAGTGACGAATACGCAACCAAGGACTATTACCTCAAACGAGGAGAAAGCTATTACCAGATCGGTTATGACTTATTTATTAGTCTAATGAGCGCGCTGAAAATGGCCTGGCGCAAACGTAGCCTATCGCTGTTTATTTTGCTCTTGCGCGGCTACTGCCGCGCAAGCCAAAAAGAGCTGCGCCTGGTCGATGACCAGGCGCAGCGTGACCTGTTGCGGGTGCGCTACACAAAACTGTGGAGCAAGCTCGCAGGAAAACGTTCGAATTAATCTTCGATTAAATCTTCGATAGGCGTACCGGTTGTTCCGTTTGGCATTCCTATGCCCAAGAGAACAGCGAGTGTAGGAGCGATATCAGGAATTTCTGTGCGCTCTCCTGTAGACTCTCCTTCGGGTATGCCAGCTCCGAAAAACAAAAGCGGAACGTGGGTGTCGTAAATATGCGGAGATCCGTGAGTAGATCCGGTTTTACCGTATGAAATGTAGGCGGGCTGTAGAGTGTATATCACATCACCTGATCGCTTAGGGTTGTGTCCGTTACGAACAAGCTCCTTCATGCCGCTGGCCGAACCTAGTCGTTCTATGTCGTGGGCGGTGAACACCTGCTCAACTAAAGGCAAGGTGAGCACCATGTCGGCTATATTCTCGCGAACCGAACGTAAATCAAGGCCTAGCTCATTGATTAAAGCGTGATTCAAAAAGAGCTCGTTGTAGCTTAGATTCTCGAGTATATCAATACGCCCGTAGCGGTCTTCTATGAGTTTGTGCAGCGACTGCATGAATGCTTTCGAGTCGATGTAACCCGAAGGAATGTTGTGATCGCTTAAAAAGGCCGGAACATGAACCGCTCCGTGATCTGCAGTTAAGAATACCATGTACTCTCCTTCGCCTACCGTCTGATCTAATTGACTAAACAATCGAGCCAGTTCGAGATCAAGGCGCATGTAAGTGTCTTGAACCTCAACCGAATTCACTCCGTACTTATGACCTACATAGTCGGTTGAAGAATAGCTGATGGCCAGAAAATCAGGAATCTCATCTGCACCCAATTCTTCTTGAGTTAAGGCCTCAAGCGCAAAATCGGTGAGAATACTGTTACCGAAAGGGGTGGCCGAGAGGCTAGAAAAGGCCCCGTTTTGATCCCAGAGTTTATCAATGTGGTGCGGAAATCCGCTGTGCTCTTCTCCATTTGAGAGACCCTCATAGTCGTTCCGGTCTGATCCACTCTCCGTGTAGGTGTCTAGGGGCTCTAAGGTTTCCCAAACCTGCTTATAGCGATCCACGGCTTTAGACTTATTGTATTTCTGAACCCACTTGGGCAGCTCATCCATGTAGTAGGTCGATGAGATCCAATCTCCAGTTGATCCGCCTTCGTACCAATAGGCCGCATTAGCCGTGTGCCCGCCCGGAAGAACGGCACCTCGATCTTTTAGAGAAACGGCTATGACCTTAGATTTGAACTGATAATGAATGCGTAACTGGTCGGTTATGGTTGTAGCCAGCATTCGGGTCGGAGCCATTCCACTTTTATTCTCCGTACCCAAGGCAGGGTAAGCCGAGTCTCCCGCGCAATAGACGATTTCTTTGGCAAACTTATCGTACCAATTATTACCCAAAATGCCGTGAACCGAAGGAGTTGCTCCTGTATATAATGAGGCGTGTCCAGGCCCAGTTGACGTTGGAATATAGTTGAAGTGGTGGTTCTTGGCATTAAAGCCCTGGTTTACCATCCGCTTAAATCCATCCTCTGAATAGCGGTCCCAAAAACGGGTGAGGTAATCAAATCGCATTTGATCCACAACAATACCTACGATCAACTTGGGCGCCTCAAAGGGTTTCTCTTCTTGAGCGCTCACGGTAAACGCCCAAAAACCAAAGGCAAAAAATAGAACTTTTTTCATGGGGGTAATGAATTTTTACGAAGCTACAATTTAAGCGAATGAGTAAGGGTAATTCAACGTTAAATGCTATCAAAAAACGTATTTTTGAGTGCTATGCGCTATATAGAAGAAGTCGGACGCTACGGTCTAATGCTCGTAGAAATTTTCAGGAAGCCTACGAAGTGGAGTGTCATGAAGGGCCTCATTCTCAAAGAGATTGACGAATTGATTTTCAATTCTTTAGGTATCATTATCTTCATCTCCTTCTTTATTGGTGGAGTAGTTACCATACAAACAGCCCTTAACCTCACCTCTCCTTTTTTACCTAAAAGTCTCATAGGCTTCGCCACCCGTCAATCGGTAATTCTAGAATTCGCCCCTACATTTATTTCTGTGATTATGGTCGGAAAGGTCGGATCCTATATTACTTCAAGCATAGGAACAATGCGCGTAACCGAACAAATAGACGCCCTTGAAGTTATGGGGGTCAATTCGGTCAATTACCTCATCTTTCCAAAACTTATAGCGATGCTATTTTACCCTTTTGCCATAGCTATAGCCATGTATACGGGTATCTTCGGAGGATGGGCTGCCGCTGTATTTGGAGACTACGCACCCACCGCAGACTTTATTGCCGGAATTCAAGAAGATTTCGTGCCTTTTCACGTTACCTATGCCTTTATAAAGTCTCTTGTTTTTGCCGTAATTATTGCCACCCTTCCAGCCTACCACGGCTATTATTTAAAAGGCGGAGCCTTAGAAGTCGGTAAAGCGTCAACAGTGTCTTTCGTATGGACCAGTGTTGTGATTATTATTATCAATTATATACTCACTCAACTATTACTCGGATAGATGATTAAGGTAGAGCACTTATCAAAATCCTTCACAGGCGTGAACGTTCTAAACGACGTGAGTACTTCGTTTGAGCGCGGCAAGACTAACTTGATTATCGGCCAGAGCGGATCCGGAAAAACGGTGTTCTTAAAATCACTCATCGGACTGCACCAACCCGATTCCGGGCGTATCACATTTGACGGGATCTACTTGGACGAGCTAGAACGCAACGAGCAACGCGAGTTAAGAAAGGCCATGGGAATGGTATTTCAAGGAAGTGCGCTGTTTGATTCAATGACGGTGGCCGAAAACGTTTGCTTCCCCTTGCAGATGTTCACCACCTATTCAGCAAAAGAAAAGAAAGAACAAGTCGATCGGGTATTAGACCGCGTAAACCTGATAGACGCCCACCATAAATATCCTGCAGAACTATCTGGAGGAATGAAGAAAAGGGTGGCCATCGCTAGGGCTATTGTGATGAATCCGAAATACCTATTCTGCGACGAGCCCAACTCGGGCTTAGATCCGAGAACGGCTATTCTGATTGACGACCTCATTCAAGAGATTACCCGAGAGTATGACATCACTACGCTGATCAATACACACGATATGAATTCGGTGATGCAGATAGGAGAAAAAATCGTCTTTCTCAAAGAAGGCAAACTAGCCTGGCAAGGCACAAAAGAAGAGATATTCGTCACCGACAATCAGGCCATCAGCGAGTTTGTGTACGCTTCAGAATTGTACAAAAACGTTCGAAAGGTCTATCAAGAGAGGGCCAACTTGGCGCCCTAATCTTTCTGCTGAAGTAGGATATTTTGCTCTTGAAGGCGAGTTTTTAACCAGAGTTCAAGACGTTCAGAAAGGCCTTGTCTGTCCACTAAACTCGTAGTTTCTAACCAACTCACCTCAAATACCTGAAGCGTGTCTTGTCGCTGAAAATCGGTCTCAATTTTAGACCCGTAGCTCAAGGTTTTCAGCTGAGGAAAAGCTAAGACCAATTCGCTTTTGATCTGCTCAAAAGGCAGTTGTAAGGCCCCTGACCGACTCATTCGATCGAGCTCTTGCTCCAGCAGCTGAATCTGCCTGTCTTTAGAAATCAACTCGCTCTTTTTACTCTCGTATAGCTCCATTACATAGTTGAATTGGGCCTCAGCATCTTCTTGATTGGCCTGCAGCACCTCAAAGTTAGCCTCGCGCAGCCTATCGTATTGTTGTTGTTTTACCTTCCAGGTCTTGATTACCTCTTGTGGAATCACCTCATCGCCCAAAACCATCACACTTATCTCAGGCGATTCGCCTCGGTTGTAATTTAGGGTAGAAAAATCGCGCCTGTACACCCCGTTGCCTTCAAAGGGATACAGCTCAATGGTCTCTTTCAAAAAGGCCTGCGCATCGCGCCTAAAAAGCGATTCTTGGAGCACTCCATAGAACGTATAGGCAGCTGGAATCATGACGATTAGACTGAGTACATAGGCTATTCTAGAGATCAATCTTCTTCGCGTTGAATTCGCATAGCGCTCCATTGGAAACTTCAAATACTTGATCACTACAAAGGTGGCCAAGGCGATAAAGATGGTGTTGATAAGAAAAAGGTAAAGGGCGCCTAGCGCGTAGCTCCAGTTACCCACCGCCAATCCGAAACCAACCGTGCAGAGAGGAGGCATAAGAGCGGTCGCGATTGCCACCCCAAAGATTACACTGGCAATGGTTCCTTTTTTGGCTCGGGCAACTACAAGGGCGACTCCGCCAAAAAAACCGATAAGCACGTCGCGAATATCAGGGCGCACGCGCGCAAGTAGTTCAGAAGATTCATCGCGCAGAGGAAATAGGGCGAAAAACAAGTAGGCCGTTACCACTGAAAGCCCCACCATGACCAAAAAGTTTTTAAGGGAGCGGTTGAGTAAGTCAATATCGTTGGTTGCCAATGAAAACCCTAATCCTAAGATCGGACCCATAAGCGGAGAAATAAGCATCGCACCAATAACTACCGCTGTAGAATTGGCGTTCAAACCAATAGAAGCGATGAAAATAGAACTGATTAGAATCCACGAGGTGTGCCCTTTAAAGGGTATGTCGGCAATAATTGAATCGCGCGTGGTCTGCATGTCGGTATTGGTGCGAATATCCAATAGCTCTTTCAGAAAGACCGAAATACTCTGCCAAAAACCCTTGGCGTTTTCTTTAATTTGTTCTTCTTGATTAGTCATAATCGCTAATGGGCATTACCCGTGCGTTAGGTTGAAACAAGTAATTTCTTTTGGTCTCTAGCTCCAGACATTCGTAGCGTTTTCTGCGCTTACTTCCCTTCTTAAAAATACGCTTTTCGCGATAAGTAAATAAAGCGCCCTCGGGTAATTCCTCAACAAAAACACCACTAACGGTCTCGTCGTACCGACTGAGTTCGCGATCTAAATGAGCGTCAGCACTGCTGCTTGCTTTTGGGCTTTTGAAGTGGGTCGCTAAAGCGGGTAACAACTCCATTGGAAAAACGGCCGGATTAAGCAAGGGTAGCATTAACAGCTTAAAAGTCTGTTTCCACTCTTTTCCATGAGGCCGTATGCGATGGCCGTGTTCTATAAAAGCTACCAAATGAGCTAATTCATGAATGAGTGTGATAAGAAATCTATAGAGATTAGGGCCTGCATTTACGGTGATGAGGTGCCCTCCGTCTGGTAACTTGCGGTAATCCCCATGCCTGCTGAGGCGTTCGTTGACGATCTTTAGGTGAACACCATACCGCTTTATCTGCTCAAAACAAT
>JADHLU010000060.1 GCA_016780435.1 Flavobacteriaceae bacterium | reverse complement strand
TGTACTTACTATAGGCACATTTGACGGAGTGCACATTGGGCATAAAAAAATCATTAAAGAGCTCGTCGAAGAAGCCAAAAATAAAGACCTGAACGCTTGCCTACTCACCTTTTCTCCCCACCCCAGAGAGGTGCTTCAAAAAGATACGGGCATAAAAATGCTGAGTACGCTTGAAGAAAAGACCCGTCGGTTAGAAGGGCTGGGTCTTGACGTACTGGTGGTACATCCGTTCTCTAAAGACTTCTCCAGGCTGACGGCCAGAGAATACGTTGAAGACATACTCGTAAAGCGGCTTAAGGTAAAGCACCTCATTGTGGGCTACGACCACCGATTTGGTCGAAATAGAGAAGCCGACATAGTAGACCTGCATTACTTTGCAAAGCGTTTTGACTTTGCCATTACCGAAATCGAGGCGCAAGATGTAGACGATGTGGCCGTAAGTTCGACCAAGATCCGCAATGCGCTTTCTGAGGGGGCGGTGCACAAGGCCAATCAATACCTCGGTTATAGATACAGCATTAGCGGCAAGGTGGCCAAGGGCAAAGGACTGGGGCGCACCATAGGGTTTCCGACTGCGAATATTGAGGGTATTGACCCTAAAAAGCTATTGCCCGCAAATGGGGTCTATATAATTAGCACCAGCATTGAAGGTCAACTGATCAAAGGAATGATGAATATTGGCCAAAATCCCACCGTTGATTCGGGCGGATTGCATGTAGAAGTGCATCTTTTCGATTTCGAGTCTGACCTATACTTCAGGTCCATTAAGATAGAATTGTACAAACGACTGAGAAGTGAGAAACGCTTTGAATCGCTTGAGGCACTCAGCGCACAATTAAAAGAAGACCAATCTACCACGCTTAAGTACTTCAAAGAAGGGCTGCTATTCTAGGTTTTTCTACTTTTGCTGCAAATTCGATTTCATGCTTGAACTTCACACGATTCGCGAATCAAAAGAACAGGTCATCGCTGCTTTGAGCAAGAGGGGCCTAGATGCACGCGAACAGATCGAACACATACAGGCTCTTGACGAATCACGTCGGGCACTTCAAACCGAATTAGACGCTTTACTAGCCGAATCAAATGCGCTAGCAAAAGAAATTGGAAGCCTTTTTAAGGCCGGAAAAGCGGCAGAGGCTGAAGGTCTAAAAGCGCGCACTGCCGAATTAAAAGAGCAGTCCAAATCCATTCAAGAGACGCTTAATGAAAAGGCTGATGCCCTAACTGCAGCCTTGTACCAGCTTCCAAATACTCCACACGATTCGGTGCCCGCAGGCAGGTCCGAAGCCGACAACAAAGAGATTTTTACCTCTCCGAATACACTGGTGTTGCCTGAAGACGCCCTTCCGCATTGGGATCTGGCCAAAAAGTACGACCTAATTGACTTTGAATTGGGCGTAAAGATCGCCGGGGCGGGATTTCCGGTGTATAAGGGAAAGGGTGCTCGGCTTCAACGCGCACTAATCAGCTTTTTCTTAGACAGAAATATAGAGGCGGGATATCAAGAAATTCAGCCTCCGCATCTAGTGAACGAAGCTTCAGGATACGGAACAGGTCAGCTTCCAGACAAAGAAGGCCAAATGTATCACGTGACGGCAGACAACCTCTACTTGATTCCGACCGCCGAGGTGCCCGTCACCAACCTACTGAGAGATGTGCTACTTCAAGAGTCAGAGCTGCCCATAACCATGACCGCATACACGCCCTGTTTTAGACGTGAGGCCGGAAGTTACGGATCTGATGTAAGAGGCCTAAATCGCCTGCATCAATTCGACAAGGTAGAAATCGTAAGGGTAGAGAAACCCGAAAACTCATATCAGGCCTTAGAGGGAATGGTAGCGCATGTGAAAACCCTGCTTGAGGCACTAGAGCTGCCCTATCGCATTTTACAGTTGTGCGCAGGAGACCTAGGTTTCACCTCTGCCCTCACCTATGACTTCGAAGTGTACTCGGCTGCTCAAAAACGATGGCTAGAGATTAGCTCGGTTTCAAACTTTGAGACCTTTCAGTCGAATCGATTAAAGCTGAGAATCAAAGACGCGCATGGACAAAAACAACTGGCTCACACGCTAAATGGAAGTGCGCTGGCCCTACCTCGCGTGTTGGCGGCACTTCTTGAAAATCATCAGACCGCAGAGGGTATACGAATCCCTAAAGCCCTTGTTAAGTACACGCAATTTGATCAGATTGCGTAATGATGATCATTTATAACGTAACCACCCACGTAGAGGCCAGTATAGAAAATGAATGGATCGAATACATGCGCGAGAAGCACATTCCGCTGATGATGTCCACTGGGAAATTCCGCGAAGCCACCTTCACCCGCATAAACCCTTCTGAGTCGACCGAACAGGGGGTAAGCTTCTCCGTTCAATACCTCTGCCCCAACAAAGCAACGCTTGAGAGTTATCTGGCCGATGATGCCGAGAGAATAGAGCGTGAGCTGCGTCAGCAATTCGGATCAAACGCCCTTGAATTCACCACCGAACTCGAGCTCATAGGTCGAGCGCAGCTTAACCTTAATTCGTGAAAAACCGATCAAAGCCAACCGACGGGGTTACCCCTAAGAAACAGCTCGGACAGCACTTTTTGACCGACCAGGGAATCGCAGAAAAAATCGCCAACACCTTGAGCCTTGAGGGCTATAAGCACGTTATCGAAATCGGGCCGGGCACCGGGGTGCTGACCAAGTTTTTAATTCAGAAACCTATTGAGATCGAGGCCATTGATCTCGACAGTGAGTCAATCGAGTACCTTCAAACCACGTTCACCGAAACCCATAAGCCTCAAAACCTCAGTATTCGCAAAGCCGATTTTTTAAAGCTAAACCTTCACGAAATCTTCAAGGGTCAACCCTTGGCCATTACCGGAAACTTTCCATATAATATTTCTACTCAGATTGTTTTTAAGATGCTTGAACACCGCGATCGAGTGGTTGAATTCACTGGAATGTTTCAGCGGGAAGTAGCTGAGCGCATTTGCGAAAAACCAGGCAGCAAGGCTTACGGCATACTGAGTGTTTTGGTTCAGGCCTATTACGAGGCTAGTTACGCCTTTACTGTTCACCCCCAGGTATTCAACCCTCCGCCAAAGGTACAGTCTGGTGTCATCGTTCTCAGACGAAAAGAAGCGAACCAACTGTCTTGCAGCGAGGCAACCCTGAGGCACGTAGTTAAATCGGCATTCAACCAACGCCGTAAAACCCTGAGAAATAGCTTAAAAGGCTTAGATATTTCACCTCGTCTTAAAGAAGATGCTATCTTTGACCTGCGACCAGAGCAGTTATCTGTTGAAGCATTTATCGATCTAAGTACACGCATTGAACATGGAGCCCTTTAAACTCACACAAGACGTTTTAGAAGCGATCAAATCACTGATCGGGGCCCAAAATGCATCCGAACTCAAAGAATTTTTTACCGATTTCCACTACGCCGATATTGCCGAGGTAGTTAACGAATTAGACACACAAGAGGCGCTCTTTCTGATCAGAACACTCGATTCTGAAAGAACTGGTGATGTACTTACCGAAATAGACGAAGACCAAAGAGAAGAGATTCTCAAAGAGCTTAGCGCCGTCGAAATCGCGACAGAGCTGGCCGAGCTCGACACCGACGATGCAGCAGATATCATCACTGAACTTTCCACTGAGCTGGCTCAAGAAGTTATCTCAGAAATTGAAGACAGGGAGCACGCGGCCGAGATTATTGAACTACTTCGTTACGACGAGAACTCTGCCGGAGGGCTCATGGCCAAAGAGCTAATAAAGGTTAATGAGAACTGGACAGTAACTACCTGCGTTCGCGAAATGAGAGCGCAAGCTGAATACGTTACGCGCGTGCATTCTATTTATGTGGTTGACAACGAGAACGTCCTGAAAGGGAGGCTTTCTTTGAAAGACCTACTCATCAGCCCAAACCAGGCGCATATCAAAGACGTTTATATTCCGAAGGTAGATTATGTGACGGTCAATGAAGATCCCGAAGAAGTAGCCAAAATTATGGCCAAATACGACCTCGAGGCCATTCCGGTCGTTGATGAAATGAAGCGATTAGTCGGACGCATCACCATTGATGATATCATTGATGTCATCAAAGAAGAGGCCGACAAAGACTACCAGCAAATGGCCGGTATCACGCAAGACGTCTATGCCGATGACAGCATATTAGACCTAACCAAAGCCAGACTGCCTTGGTTGATTGTCGGACTGCTTGGAGGCCTTGGCGCCGCATTCATCATGGGCACCTTCGAGGCGATCATAAACGAACACGCCATTTTATTCTTTTTTACTCCGCTTATAGCCGCTATGGCCGGAAACGTCGGAGTTCAGTCTAGTGCGATCATCGTTCAGGGGATAGCCAATGACGACATCAGAGGCAGCATTAGTGCACGACTCTCAAAAGAACTACTGTTAGCCCTGTTAAACGGATTTATTCTCGCAGCACTTCTCTTTCTGAGCACCTGGATATGGAAAGGCGACGTGCTCACCGCTACAGCCGTATCGCTTTCACTAATAGCCGTGATCGTTATTGCAGGGCTCATCGGCACCTTTATTCCGCTTTTTTTAAATAAGCGAGGCATAGATCCTGCGGTGGCTACCGGACCCTTTATCACCACTAGTAACGACATTTTTGGCATCTTGATCTACTTCTGGACGGCCAAGCTCATTCTGGGTCTATGAAAAAGGTGCTGCATCTAGACAGCAATCACCCTGTGCTTTGGGAGGGCCTAGAAGCGCTTGGATACCAAAACGAGGCCGATTACTCGAGTTCTTACGATGAAATTATACCTCGAATAGGCGATTACGAGGGGCTTATTATCCGTTCGCGCATTCCGGTCGATCGCCGCTTGATTGAAAAAGCCGCCAAGCTTCAATTCATTGGGCGTGTGGGTGCGGGCTTAGAAAACATTGATTTAAACGCGGCGGCCAAAGCGCACATCCGTGTGATCGCCGCCCCTGAAGGAAACAGAAACGCGGTCGCAGAGCACGCCATTGGCATGCTGCTAAACCTACTCAACAGGTTGCAGATTGCCGATGCCGAAGTGCGTCAAGGAATTTGGAAACGCGAGGCAAATAGAGGTATTGAACTCAGCGCGCTCACAGTGGGCATCATCGGCTACGGTCACATGGGAAAACAGCTGGCTAAGCGCCTATCGGGTTTTGGTTGTGCGGTTATCTGCTACGATATACTACCCGAGTTGGGAGATGAATTTGCTGCCCAGGTATCTCTTATAAACCTTTATCAACAGGCCGATGTCATTAGTCTGCACACCCCTCAGACCGCAGAAACCACTCACCTTATAAACGCGGAGTTTATTGCCAATATGAAGAAACCATTTTGGCTCATCAATACGGCTAGAGGTAGCGCAATCGATACCCAAGCACTGCTGAATGGGCTCGCCTCCGAAAAGATTAGGGGTGCCGCTCTTGATGTGTTGGAGTTTGAAAATCAAGCATTTACCAGCCTGTTTAGCCAAACCTCTCAGCATCAAGTTTTAGAAGAATTGCTTAAACAACCCAACGTGCTGTTAAGTCCACATATCGCCGGTTGGACGCACCAAAGCTATTATCTACTGGCCAAAACAGTGCTTGAAAAAATCAAGTTGCTTTAGGGTTTTTCACAGATATATCGTAATATTGCGATATAACTATGGGAGCCACCAAATCACACATATTCACAGACGAACAACAGCGCTTTGCTGCTATTGCACGCGTGCTCTCCCATCCGGCCCGCATCGCCATCATCGAATACATTGCCAATCAAGAACACTGCATTTGCTCTGATCTCACTCTAGAAATAGGGCTTGCACAATCGACTATATCGCAACATCTTAAAGAGCTGAAACACGTTGGGCTTTTAAAAGGAAATTTTGAGGGTCCTCAGTTCAAATACTGTATCGACACAGAGGTGTGGGATGCTTTTGGCCACCAATTCAATCAGTTCTTCACTTCGCTTAATCAACCAAATTGCACTACAAATGACACTTAGTGAACTCAAAGATTTACTCGACGCCAGCAGAGGCAAACAATTGATTTTTGAATATACTGCCGGAGCGTTTACCGACCCCGACTTTCACATTACAGAGATCAAAAAATGCGCTATTGAGGCCGTCAACTGTGGCGAAGGAGTGGAGTACTGGAATGAATCTATTATTCAATTATGGGAAAATCCATATGCCACAGAAATCGGAAGACCCATGACCACTGAGAAGGCCTTAGGCATCATTAG
>JADHLU010000059.1 GCA_016780435.1 Flavobacteriaceae bacterium | reverse complement strand
GGGGCTATCAGCATCTCCTGAAGCAGAAAAGGCCCAACTGCTGCGTCGGGTCACTCTAGATTTAACTGGGCTTCCGCCAAGCCCTGAAGCGCTCAATAACTTTTTAGCAGACGATTCGCCAGAGGCCTACACTAAAGTAGTTAATCGACTTTTAGCTTCTGTTGATCACGCCGAGCATATGGCGGCAGAGTGGATGAGTATAGCGCGCTATGCCGACACCCACGGCTATCAAGACGATTTTGAGCGCATCATGTGGCCCTGGCGCGATTGGGTAATTCATGCGTTTCAAGAAAATATGCCTTACGATAAGTTCGTTACCTATCAACTAGCTGGTGACCTTCTCCCTAACGCCACCAAAGAACAGATTTTGGCGACCGGATTTAACCGTAACCACAAAATCACGCATGAAGGCGGAGTGATCCCAGAGGAATACCGCGTTGAATATGTCGAAGACCGCACCAACACCTTTTCAACGGCTTTTCTTGGCCTTACCATGGAATGCGCGCGCTGCCACGACCACAAATACGATCCGATCTCCCAAGAAGAGCACTTTGAACTCTTTAGTTTCTTTAACAACCTCGATGAAAAAGGACTCGTTTCTGACAAAAACGAGATTCCGGCCCCTTATCTATCGCTTACCCAAGAAGACATTGAAGGCGTGCTTGCCTTTGTCAACGCACCCGAAAATACAGCAGACCAGAAAGTCAAGACTATTGACGTGATGGTCATGAAAGACATGTCGGCCCCGAGAGATACTTATATCTTAAACAGAGGCGTCTACAATCAACCCACCGAAAAGGTGCTTCCAGGAACTCCCGGTCGGGTGCTTGAGTTTTCTGATGAACTACCAAAAAACCGATTAGGTCTGGCCAAATGGCTTTTTGATGAAAAGAATCCGCTTACTGCTCGCGTGGCGGTAAATCGTTTGTGGCAGCGCTTTTTTGGCGTAGGTCTGGTGTCAACGAGTGATGACTTTGGCAATCAGGGTAGCCTGCCAACACATCCTGAATTACTCGATTATTTGGCCATTACGTTCAGAGAAAAGGCTTGGGACACCAATGCTCTAATTTCGTTAATCGTTCATTCAGACACCTATAAGCAATCGAGCAAGCTGACTCCTGAAAAATTGGAGATCGACCCCGAAAATAAATGGCTCTCTCGGGCACCGCGCTTGAGGCTCTCTGCTGAAGTGATTCGAGACCAGGCTCTGGCAATGAGCGGGCTTCTAGTGAAAGAAGTCGGAGGCCCCAGCGTAAAACCCTATCAGCCCGATGGTTTGTGGAAAGAAACAACCGGTGGCGGCGGCGGTAGTACCGCCCGATACGTGCAGGGAAGCGGAAGTGAACTCTACAGAAAAAGCCTATACACCTTTTGGAAGCGCACGGTTCCTCCTCCGAGCATGCTCAGTTTTGATGCCTCCTCTAGAGATTTATGCACAGTTAAAACTCCACAAACCAATACTCCGCTTCAGGCGCTTGTGTTGTTAAACGATCCGCAGATCATTGAAGCAGCAAGAGGGCTGGCGCAACAAAGCCTCAAGAAGAATAACACCCTTCAAGATCAGTTAGCCTATCTCTATATGGCCACTACCGGAAGCTTACCCGATCAATCAAATCAAGCTCAGCTCGAGGACTTATACAGCGAAATGCTCGATCAGGTGGTGCGCGAAGAGGTAGATTCAGAGGCTTACTTGACCATAGGAAATGCTGTAGTTGAGTCTTCGATGCAAAGCGAAAGCTTTACCGCCCTGGCCCTCACAGCCCATACCCTGTTGAATCTCGATCAAACTATAACCCGAAGCTAGTATGAGCGAAAAGAAAATTATAGACGAACGCGCCTTGCTGCTCAATCGCAGATCCTTTTTAGGAAAATCAGCAATGGGTATTGGCGGAGTAGGATTGGCTTCACTATTAGGCAGCTCTTTTTTAGAGCAAAGCAGTCCTTTAATTACAGGGGCAGGTTCTGGGGCAGCTTCTAAATCAGCTACCGTAAAAGGAATTCTAGACGGGCTGCATCATCCGGCTAAAGTGAAACGGGTCATCTATCTTTTTCAAAGCGGTGGGCCTTCACAGCTCGAGCTATTCGATTATAAACCTCTGCTGAATCAGCGGCGCGGAGAAGACCTTCCCGACTCGGTACGCAAAGGCCAGCGACTTACGGGCATGACTTCAGGACAAAACACATTTCCGCTGGTTGGATCTCAATTTGGGTTCAAGCAATACGGAAATAATCCGGCCTGGATCAGCGACATCTTGCCGTACACCGCCAAGGTGGCCGACGATATTTGCGTGATCAACTCTATGCACACAGAGGCCATCAACCACGATCCGGCGGTAACCTTTTTTCAGACCGGCTCACAGCAACCCGGAAGACCCAGCATAGGCTCATGGCTTTCGTATGGTTTAGGTAGCGAAAATGAAAACCTGCCGGCATTTACGGTTATGCTCTCTAGAGGTACCGGTCGTCCATTATCACAACCCCTCTATACCCGTCTCTGGGGAAATGGCTTTTTGCATTCACTGCATCAAGGAGTTCAATTCAGAGCCGCAAAAGATCCGGTTCTATACCTCAACGATCCAGAAGGAATGAACAAAAGTGTCAAGCGCAGCATGCTTGATCACATCGCCGAATTGAACGAATCGGCCTACAACGACTTCGGCGATCCAGAGATACAAAGCCGCATTGCCCAATACGAGATGGCCTATAAAATGCAGACATCGGTGCCCGACGTTATGGATACGGCAAACGAGCCCGATTACATCTACAAAATGTACGGGGCCGACGCCAAGATTCCTGGAACCTTCGCGGCCAACTGTCTACTAGCCCGCCGATTGGCTGAGAAAGATGTGCGCTTTATTCAGCTGTACCACATGGGCTGGGATCAACACGATAGCTTACCGTCGGCCATAGCTCGTCAAGCCAAAGACGTAGATCAGGCTTCTGCAGCACTTATCATGGATTTGAAACAACGCGGTCTTCTAGAAGACACCCTTGTCGTATGGGGCGGAGAATTCGGGCGCACCAATTATTCACAAGGAACACTTACCGCCGACAACTATGGGCGCGACCACCATCCGCGCTGCTTTAGCATCTATATGGCCGGTGGCGGTATCAAACCAGGGCTGTACGGAAAAACGGATGATTTCGGTTACAACATAGTAGAGAATCCGGTTCACGTGCACGATTTTCAAGCCACGATGTTGCATCTGCTCGGTATTGACCACGAAAAATTCACCTACAAATACCAAGGGCGCAGATTCAGGCTTACCGATGTCGAAGGTCATGTGGTTCACGACATACTCAGTTAAACGCTAATCAAAAACCAACCTATGAATCGCAAAGACTTTATGAAAACTACAGCGGCCGGTATGCTTGGCGTTTCGTTGAGCTCATGGACCTATGCCGACTTTAAAAGAGCCCAAGAAACCATCATCGGTCACGGCGATTTCAAGTATAAGGTAGATTTTGAATGGGGTGCATTAGACCCTACCCAGCATCCGGTAAACGACTGTCACGAAATGGTGCAAGACCGAAAAGGGCGCATTTTCATGATCACCAATGAGACTAAAAACAATGTGCTGATTTACGATCGATCGGGCAAACTGCTTGACAGCTGGGGCAGTGAGTACCCTGGCGGACACGGGCTCAGTATACACGACGAAAACGGAACCGAATTTCTGTACATCTGCGACAACAATCGGCACGAAGTCATCAAGACTACCCTCGACGGTCGCGTGGTGCATGTGTTTGAATTTCCGGCAGAACTAGAACAGTACGACAAGCCCGAGGCCTATATTCCGACCGAAAGCTGCGTGGCTCCAAACGGCGATGTGTATGTGGCCGACGGATACGGATCTCAATACATTCTGCACTACAACGCTAAAGGCGAGTTGCTCAACGTATTTGGCGGACGCGGCACCGAAGACCATCTGTTTCTAAATGCGCATGGCATCTGCATCGATCAGCGCTCAGGTCAAACGACGCTCTTGATTACCGAGCGCGAGCAAAACATTTTGAAGCGCTTTAGCCTAGACGGAACTTTTATCGAAAAATTCGAGCTTCCCGGAGCCTACATCTGCCGGCCAGTAATACACGGCAAAGAGGTCTATCTCGCCACGATATGGTCTGGAGACAAATCGCCCAACACCGGCTTTATTTCGGTGCTTGATGAAAACAACCGATTAGTGTCGGCTCCGGGAGGAATAGCCCCAGACTACGATTCAGACGGAAACCTAAACCCTATGCGCCAAGAGCAGCCCCTATTTAAGCACCCCCACGACGTGTGCGTAGACAGCGACGAAAACCTGTACGTCTGCCAGTGGAACGCAGGAAAAACCTATCCCATAAAGTTGGTACGTGTTTAAGCAACTCTGTAAAATGCAAAGACCTTGACCATAGTTGGAAACTTTCATCCGGTTCTCGTACACCTTCCGATAGGCATTTTCTTATTCGGATTCTCTCTTGAACTCTTTCACAGTCTAACCAAAGCCCAACTATCAAAACCAATTAGAGGGTTCACCTTAATAGCCGTTATCTTAAGCAGCTGGTTATCTGTTATCTCGGGGCTAATTCTTATTGACCAAGGATCTTACGAGGCCGACAGCTATATGTTGCACCGCAATCTGGGGATTGCCTTTGCTCTGGGCAGCTCAGCCTTGTATTTTTTGAGCAAGACCACCAAACCCTGGGGTGCAAAACTCTATCTGCCCGCTTACAGCCTGTTGACCATAGTGCTGATTATCACCGGGCACCTGGGCGGATCTATGACCCACGGCGACGGATTTCTACTCGGAGGCAGCACAGAAACCACCACTAGCGTTACTTCTGTGGCGCTCGAAGAAGCCAAATGGTACCCCGACCTGGTAAAGCCGGTTCTCGATGCCAAGTGCGTTTCGTGTCATAGACCCGGAAAAACCAAAGGTGAGCTCGACCTCAGCTCGTTCGCGGGTTTAGTGGCGGGTGGAGAACACGGAACGGTTTTTCCCACAGCAACCGATAGCCTGGGCACCCTAACAAGCCGCATTCATCTCAATCTCGACGATAAGTTGCACATGCCCCCAAAAAACAAAAACCAATTACAGGCAGATGAAAAAACACTCTTAGACTGGTGGATAAAAGGCGGATACTGTGAAGACTGCTCGGTTGCCTCTCTGTCTCTTGAGGGCCCCATAACCGAGGTCTTAAAACGCCTTACCGGCAACGAAGACCCCCTAAAGAGATGGCGAAGAGAATACGACCCGGCGCCGGAAAAATGGCTAGCCCAGGTTCGCGATAGAGGCTTTAAAGTAACGCCCGTTTCATCGAATCACCCCATGCTCATCGTTAGCGCAAAGGGAGTCAAACAGCTCTCTTCAAGCGACTTTAAACTGCTGAAGAAATACGGTGATCAAATCGTTGAGCTAGACCTGGCCCAAAGTGGCATGAACGATGAACTGTCAGCTCATCTAGGCGACTTTCCGAATCTACTCACCCTAGATATAGCCCAAACGGCCATTGGTGATAAGGCGGTGAGCAAGCTTTCAACGTTGCCCTTTTTAAAGGCGTTTAACGCTTACGGTACCAAACTTACGGTCGCTGCCCTAGCAGAGCTGCAACATATGCCCTCACTAGAGGCCCTTTATCTGGCGCAAACCGAGATTAAAGAAGCCGACATGGCCGCCTTCAATAAGGCTCACCCAAACGCGCCTATACGCTATATCGCTTCTGAGACTTTTCCAAAAAGTACGCTGGCGGCTCCGACCCTAGAATTCGATCATCCGATCTTTACGCAAGAAACCAAATTGGCCGCACGCGCCACCTTCAAAGAAGCGGCCATTTATTACACTGTAGACCAAAGCGACCCCGATTCTACGAGTACCCTATACACCGATCCCATTTCAATCACTCAGAACACCACAGTGCGAGCCATATCTCACCTGAAGGGCTGGAACGCAAGCCCCATTGCAGAGGCCTCATTTAGAAAGGCCGCCATTACGCCTAAAGAGATTAGCTTACTGGCCAAACCCCACAGAGAATATGTGGGTGATGGTGCCCCAACTCTTATCGACCTCAATCGCGGAAGCAAAGACCATAAAGATGGCCATTGGCTCGGATTCGAAGCCGTTCACACCGGAGTAGACATCACCTTAGAAGATAATCAAGCGGTAAATTCGGTTTGCATAAGTGCACTCTCTGCCCCAAATAGCTGGATCTTTTTTCCGGCAGCCATCGAAGTATACCAAGGCGAGCGCCCTGAACAACTAAAGCTGGTGCAACAAGTAGTTTACGAAGTAGAAAAACCAACATCAG
>JADHLU010000058.1 GCA_016780435.1 Flavobacteriaceae bacterium | reverse complement strand
AATTTAACTTTCCGTATACACCAACAGGAACACTTGGTGGCCGACAAAGTTTAAGCACCGAACAGCCCTTAACTGGGGTATTAAAGGGCATAAAGGGGCAGTATCTTATATTCGAAGACCTCAGCGTAATTAACCTGCGCTCTTATGAGGGGTATGTGGTAGGGCTAGATATTTACTAGCTCGTGGCTTTGGTCGTCTCAAAAAGGTCTATCTCTTCATTGGTTTTGAGGTTGAATCTTTTTTTAACCGCATAGACCAAGAGATAGAGCACTGGTGTGTCAGCCACGGCGATCATAACCTTAAACAGAAAGCCTGCGATGACCAAACCCCAGAAGCGGTCCCACGAAATTTCTCCGAAAGCGCTAAGCAGAAATACCACTGCGAAGGTGTCGATAAACTGAGACGAAAAGGTCGAAAAGTTGTTGCGCAGCCACAGGTGCTTTCCTTGAGTAACCCGCTTCCAAAAATGATAGATTTGAATGTCGACAAACTGCGCGAGCAGGTAGGCCATCATCGAGGCAAAGACGGCCACAATGGTGTTTCCAAACACATTCGTGAACTGTGCATCCGCTACAGGCGACCACGAAGTAGCCGGAGCAGAGGCAGCCGTGTAAACGATTAGCAGTGAAAATACGGAGGCGAAAATTCCAGCTACCACCACCTTATTCGCCATTTTTTTTCCGAAAATCTCAGAGATCAAGTCGGTAATCAAAAAGGTGATTGGGTACGGAAGAATACCCACTGAAACTTCGAAGATAGGAGCGCCAAACACCGTTAGCTCTCCGAAAGGCTGCCAAAAAAAGAACTTCTGAAAGATCAAATTAGAGACCACCAATGAGGTGATAAACAGTGCCGCCAAAAAAAGATAGAGTGTAAAGGCCTGTCGTCGCAATGAAGACTCCATCTAGTCGATAATCAGTTCGTAAGGCATTCGAGCCTGTACCTCATAGGCGTCGGTATCTATTGAAGAACGCTTGTCCCAGAAGAGCTTATAGCGTTGAGCCCAAGAGGGTGTATTCTCGGCAAACCAGCGCTGCACTAGGGCGTTAGGTAGATCACTAAATAGGCGTTCGAAGTCAGATTTAAACCGCGGATACTTGCGTACCTTATAGGCTTGGATATCAGCCAGTGCTGCAGCTTTTTCAAAGGCCGTCTCTATGCCACCGATTTCATCGATCAATCCGATCTCCAAAGCATCTTGTGCACCCCAAACCCTTCCTTGGGCTATAGCGTCTACTTGATCAGCTGTCATAGATCGACCCTCGGCCACGCGCTCAATGAAAAGATCGTAGGTTCGCTCAACGCCATCTTGTAATTCAGCTCTAAACGATTCGCTCAGCGGCTGAAGCAGCGAATAGGTAACTGAGCGCTCGTGGGTGCCTACGCTATACGAATTGATGCCCCACTCTTTGGCTAAAGCCGAGGCGTTTGGCAAGGTTCCGAAAACACCTATAGAACCGGTTATGGCCATCCTGTCTGCAATGATATAGGTGGCCGGGGTGGCAATGTAATAGCCTCCCGAAGCGGCAATATCAGAGATGGAGACCACAACGGGCTTCTCTGCAGCGGTTTTCTTCACTTCTCTCCAGATCAAGTCTGATGTTAAAGCGCTTCCGCCCGGTGAATTGATGCGCAATACCACAGCCTTAACCGTCTTATCTTCACGGGCAGCAATCAAGGCTCTGTTCATTGTCGTCTGTCCCATTACAGTCGGAGACCCTTCACCGTAGAGAATGGTTCCTTGAGCATAGACCAGCGCTATGCGGTCTTTAGTTTCTGTAGTCTTTACCCCGAGCGTACGGGCGTATGCACTCACACTCAACTGGTTTAACTTAGATGCCGCACTTACGGGGTTCGCATCGGTCTTTAGGGCGCGTTTTAGGGCCTCTTCGTACTGGTCTTTGTAGCCGATACGATCGATAATTTTATGGTCTAGGGCCTTTTCTGGATCGCGTGATACAGCGGTAGAGACCACTTGATCTAGCTGTGATTCGTCGAGTTGTCTTGAGATGCCTATGGCTTCCGAAACTCCTAACCATAGGGTATTTAGAAGGCGCTTCACCTGCTCTAGATTTTGTTCGGTTGGGGCATCTTCAAGGTAAGGCTCAACCGCGGCCTTATACTTACCGTGACGGATCACCTCCATCTTTAGGCCAGATTTTTCCTGAAACGACTTGTAATAGGTGAGCTCTGAGGCTAAGCCTCTGAGGTCAATGGCCCCGGCTGGAGTAACAAACACACTATCGGCTACACTAGCTAAGTAGTAAGCGCGCTGGGTATAGGTGTCGGCGTAGGCATACACAAATTTTCCGCTGGTTTTAAAGCGCTCAATTGCGTCTCTGATGGCTGCGGTCTGGGCCCATCCGCCTATAATAACCGGACTTTCAATACTGATGCCTTTAATGCGATCGTCAGTGCTTGCCGCATCAATGGCTTCAACAATCTCATCAAGGGCAATGTATTCTTGAAAAAACGCACTGAAAAGATCGTCTTTGGTAGAACCCTGATAATCCAGTAGCGGGCGATTGAGTTTAACCGTGAGCACCGTCTTATCAGAAACCGTCGGAGCCGTGTCTAACTGACTCATGCCCACGACAAGTAGGAATCCGATTATAAAAAAGAACCAAACAGCTGCCAGAGCACCTAAAAATGCGGCGAAAAATCGCTTCAAAAACGTCATGATTCAACGAGTTATAAGCTATAAATATACTTAAAGTTCGCCGCTTTTTGTACTTTCAACCAGTGAAGTTAAACAGGTACTACTTAGGTCTAGGGAGCAACGAAGACGCCCGTCTTACACACATTCAAACCGCTATTTTCGAACTTAATGAGCAACAAATTAATGTGCTTAGCTGCTCTACGCTTTACGAAAACGAAGCTCAAGGATTTTCGGGTAAAACGTTTTACAATGCCTGTATCGCCGTTGACACAGCTCTCAGTTCTCGTGAGCTACTTCAGCGCTGCCTTAGCCTCGAATTAAGCCATGGAAGAGCGCGCACACATACATCGACGACCTACCAAGATCGACCACTAGACATAGATCTTCTGTTCGGCCCTGAGACGCTGAATGATAGCGATTTGACCTTGCCTCATCCGCGCATGGCGCAACGGCGTTTTGTGCTTGAACCCTTAAGGGAGGTTGCCGCAGCGCTTAACGACCGTCAGCACCTAAATGAAATTGAACTCTTGCTGAGCCAATGCCGCGACGATTCGATGCTGAGCCCGGTGAATATACGCTTGCTTTGTTCGTACACTGATTTGTGGAAAAACTCAGAAATGGTGGTGATTGAGGGCTGCATCGGTGTAGGAAAAACCAGCTTGTGCAACCAGCTTGCGGTGCGTTACTCGATAGACACCCACTTAGAGCGCTTTGAGTCTAACCCGTACCTCAGCAACTTTTATCAAGACCCCGAGGCCTACGCCCTGCCGACCGAACTTCATTTTTTGGCCGATAGGCAACAAGCACTCCATGAATTAAATGAAAAAAAAGGGATAGTATCCGATTACCACATTTCTAAATCGGCGCTTTTCGCCCAGCTGAACCTAAACTCACAAGACTTAGCGCTTTTCAATCGCTTTTACAGTTGGTCTAAAAAACTTACTAAGGCTCCTGCCCTATACGTGCTGCTCGATGCCCCGGTCGAACAACTCGAAAAGCGTATAAAGCAGCGCGCAAGGTCTTATGAATCTCAGATAGACAGCGCTTACCTCGAACGCATTCGATTAGCCTATCTCAAAGGTCACACCTCAGAAGAAGCTCAACTCGTCATTGACACCGCTCACCTTGATTTCGTGAACGAACAGGCTGATTTTGACCGCATTTGCGATCAGATTAACCGTCTGCTATTGGCGCAGCGATTAACCAACCATAAGCTAGCTTAACTGCTTGTTTATTGCGGGCCAAGTGCGCGGTAGAAGTGCCAGAGTACAATGCCCGCACTTACCGACACGTTTAGCGAATGCTTGGTACCCGACTGCTTGATCTCAACAACCGCATCGCAGCGATCGAGAACGGCTTGATCGACTCCGTTTACCTCGTGACCGAATACAAGGGCGTATTTTTTATGCAGATCTGGCAAATACGACTGCAGAAAAGTCGACTGCTCAGTCTGTTCGGCCGCAACGATAACATATCCCTCTCGCTTTAAGCGTTCAATGGCCTCAGTTGTGGTGTTGACGTATTCCCATGAGACACTTTCAGTGGCTCCCAAAGCCGTTTTTCGAAGCTCTTTGTGCGGAGGGGTAGCCGTTATTCCGCAGAGAACAATCTGCTGAATACTAAAGGCATCGGCCGTTCGAAAAACAGCCCCTACATTGTGGAGGCTTCGAATATTATCGAGCACCACCACTATAGGCGTCTTCGGCGCTTCTTTAAAGGTCTCTACCGAAACGCGCTCTAGGGCCTCTATCGACTTTTTAGGAAAGGGAGTGTTCACTAGCTGGGATCAAATTTCTATTTTCGATAAAATTATGGCAAAAAATAGCAAAACTACGACTCCGCTGATGCAGCAGTACAATGCGATCAAGAGTAAACATCCTGAGGCACTTTTGCTATTTAGAGTGGGCGACTTTTACGAAACCTTTGGGTCAGATGCCGAAGAAACGGCCAAACTACTCGGAATAGTACTCACCCAGCGCAATAACGGTGGTGATCAAACACCGCTGGCGGGGTTTCCGCATCATGCGCTTAACACCTACCTTCCCAAATTAGTTCGCGCGGGTAAACGCGTGGCCATTTGTGATCAACTCGAAGATGCTAAACAGGTCAAGGGCATTGTAAAGAGGGGCGTGACCGAACTTATCACCCCGGGATTAACGACAGCCGATGAGCTCTTAGAGGCCAAGAGAAACAATTTTCTGGGGGCGCTTTGTAAGGTAGACGAGAGTTATGCCTTGGCTCTTCTTGACCTCTCAACCGGAGACTTCAAGGTAGCTGAAGGAAATGCCGATTATATTGAAAGCCTACTCACTCAATTTGACGCCGCAGAAGTACTGCTTCCAAAGTCTCAACGTCAGCAGCTAACCGAGCGTTTTGAACTGCGAAACCCCTTTAAACTGGAAGACTGGGTGTTTGAGAATCGCTTCGCCTTTGACCTGCTGATCGATCATTTTCAAACCGCCAGTTTAGACGGATTCGGGCTACATTCATCTGCCAAATCAATTGGGGTGGCCGGAGCTTTACTGCACTACCTCAATGAAACCCAACACCATCAAAAGGCCCATATACAGTCTTTGTCGCGTTTAGATCGCAACCAGCACCTCTGGATGGATGCCTTCACCCTCAAGAGCTTAGAGCTTTTTTATGCCCTACACCCTGGAGGGCACTCGCTGCTGTCGGTCATAGATCTAACCCAAACCCCAATGGGCGCTCGCACCCTGAGGCACTGGATTGCTAGACCCCTAACCCAGACTGAAGCCATCGCCAAGCGCCACGATACGGTAGCTTTCTTCAACGAGCAGAAGCTGCTGCGTCAAAGTATGCGCGATGAGCTAAAGTCTATAAACGATCTCGAACGCCTAAGCATGCGCATCGCTACCAGGCGCATTGGCCCCAAAGAATTAAAGGGGCTAGAAAAAACGCTGCAGCATTGCCTAAACATTGAATCCAAATTGGTGCAGACACCCATTGCCCTTGCGGTGAAAACCGCAGCTGTAGATGAGGTAAAAACCACTATTTCAAGCACACTGAACGAAGAAGTACCTGCCCTGCTGGCCAAAGGAGGAGTCATAGCCAGCAAGGTTCACGACGAACTCGACGCGCTTCGCAGGTTGGCCTTTCAGACCGAAGAAGCCTTAAGTGAACTGCTGAGCGAAGAGATCAAACAAACGGGAATCAGCTCGATGAAAATCGATTCGAATTCGGTATTCGGTTACTATTTTGAGGTGAGAAACACCCACAAAGACAAGGTACCCCCTCACTATGTGCGAAAACAAACATTGGTCAATGCAGAGCGCTATGTTACCGAAGAGCTCAAAGCATTTGAGCAAAAAATCGAAGAAGCCAAGCAGCGCATAGGGCATTTAGAATTCGAACTCTACTCTCAATTACTCGACCGTCTTCAACCGCGCATTGGGTCGATTCAACAACTAGCAGAGGCCATTGCAGCGCTTGATTGTTTGGTGAGTTTTAGTGTGCTGGCTGAGCAAAATAATTACGTGAGACCCCTAATTGATGATCAATCACCTTTACTCTTAAAAGCTGCTCGCCACCCAGTGATTGAGCGCCTTCTCGAGTCTAAGCAGGCCTATATCGCCAACGACATACAGTTAGACACCGAGCAACAGCAGATCATGATGATCACCGGCCCCAATATGAGCGGAAAGTCGGCCTTGCTTCGACAAACCGCACTGTGCGTGATCTTGGCACAGGCCGGAAGCTTTATTCCGGCCCAATC
>JADHLU010000057.1 GCA_016780435.1 Flavobacteriaceae bacterium | reverse complement strand
GCTCCATACCTTCCATTGCTGTTTTTTCGGTGAATGAACTTCCGTCGTAATTGATGCCGTAGCTGATTACGGGCCATCCGAAATTCTTACCTGGCTTAGAAGCATTGATTTCGTCGCCTCCTTGTGGACCGTGTTCGTGAACCCATATTTCTTTGAAGGTCGGATGAAAAATCATTCCCTGCGCGTTGCGGTGTCCATAGCTGTAAATGGCCTTTTTTACACCTTCTTGATCAGCGAACGGATTGTCGCTCGGGATGCTTCCGTCTTTATGAATGCGATACACCTTACCGGCGTCTCGGCTAATGTCTTGCGGATTGTTGTCACGATCACCGCGATCACCAATGGTGAAATACAATAGGCCTTGATCGTCAAACTCAAGTCGAGACCCGAAGTGGTGGCCCTTGTCTGAGACTTCGGCTCCGTAATACAAATCGTTCCACTCAATCAAGGCGTTCCCCTCAAGCTTGGCACGTGCTATGGCGGTGTGGCCCTTGTCAGCGCCACTAGAGTCTTGCTTGGCATACGAAAAGTAAATCCAGGGTTCTTCAGCGTAATTTGGGTCCAATTCTATATCTAAAAGCCCACCTTGTCTCTTATACCAAACTTCTGGCGCGCCTTCAATAGCGGTGCGCTCGTTAGGCCCGGTATACATCCATAGGTCGCCGTTTTTTTCACTCACCAAAATACCCTCATTTACAAAGGCCATTCCCCACGGAATTTCTAGCTCACCAGCCACTAAATCGAGCTCGTAACCGTAATCGGCATCACTGACCTCACTTAAGGTTACAGCCCCGGTTGGGCTCTCTAAGGCCTCGGCCTTTTGGCTTTGACCATTATCGTTACAAGCAGTAACTAGAAAAAGTGCTGCGAATAAACTGGGAATAGAAAAATTGCGGATACACATACTTCAGAAGATTCGCTTTAAATATATACGAATATATGCTATTTTTGCCCCTCATTTCACGGGATGTGGCGCAGTCTGGTAGCGTACACGCATGGGGTGCGTGTGGTCGCTGGTTCGAATCCAGTCATCCCGACAACAAACACCACGCTTTCTAAAATCGCAGATTTTAGCACAAGAAATAAAGACCGCTAGAGCTTGCTCTTAAGCGGTCTTTTTTCTTGTGTATAGCACCTTCAGGTGCAGAAAGCGTGGTGTTTGTTGTCTAACTCCCCCTATGGATCTTTTACCGCTAGGTAAAAGAATCCAGATAGGTAAAAGAATCCAGAGCTAGTTTAGTTGCAGAGCCAAATCAATAAGCTGTTCCCGCACCTCAAGGCTGTAGAGTTTTCGCTGTTCACGAGAGGGATAGACCCTGTTGGTGAGTAACACGATCACCATTTCAGCTTCGGGGTCTACCCATACCATGGTGCCTGTAAAGCCGGTATGTCCATAGGCCGATGGGCTGATTAAAGAGGAAGGGTAGGGAGGGTCTAGAGTTAGATCGGGTTTGTCAAAGCCCAGTCCCCTTCTATTGTCGTTTTGCGGGTAGGCCTGGGCGCTAAATACATCCACAGTCGAGGCATCCAGATACCTGCTTTCACCGACTATCCCTTTAAGCCTCCACATTTCAGCGACTTTAAAAACAGATTCCGCATTTCCGAATAGCCCGGCATTCCCTGATATCCCGCCCATTAAAGCAGCAGCCTCATCGTGCACATAGGCCCGAACCAATCCGCGCCGCATCAGCGTGTCGACCTCAGTAGGGACAATTTGTGATCGCTTAAATTTTTGGTACGGATTAAAGGTCAAGCGATCGGCCCCTATCGGCTCATAGAACTGATTTACCAGAAACTCATCAAACGGTTGATTGTACTGCTCCTTTACGAAATCCGGAACCAAGAAAAACCATAGACCAGAATAGCGGTAGTTTCCTTCACCCTTGACAGGGGTTCGGTAAATGCGTTTGCGTATTTTTTTGGGATAATTTTTATGAATGTAAAGTGAATCGTAGAGCGCAATCGGGTAATCTTCAGATGCCTGACCCTGAAGTGTTCGAGCACGGTAACCGCCATTTTTTTTCACCACCTTAAATTGATGGGCGATGTAAGGGATCCATCCGGCCTGATGACTCAAAATTTCTCTAAAACTACTGCGGCCTTTTCGACGCCATTTTAGCGATTCAAACCAGCCCTTAACCTTGCTGTCTAAATCAATTTCGAGGTCTTCGTAGGCCTTCATAAAGGCCAGAGTAGCGGCCAAAACCTTGGTCATTGAAGCCAGATCGTACAGGTGCTCGAGTTCTACCTTTTGAACCGAGTCGTAAGTGTGGTATCCGAATGCTTTATGCACCTTGAGCGACCCTCCTTTGGCAATTAACAATTGTGTCCCAGGAAAGGCCTTTTGGGTAATGGCCGAATCTATAATCGAGTCTATTTTTCCCAATTGCTGTTGCTGGGCGTGAAGCGCTAATCCGCATAGGGTCACAGCTGCAATCAGTGTGTTTCGAATGAAATAGGGCAAGATATTAACCTTTAAATAATGAGAAAAATAAGCTTTTATGGCTCTAAACCACTTTATATTGCCTTGAAAATTTACATCAAATGAAGACCAATACGGTTAAATATGCTGGGGTTATTGCCCTGCTTTGTTTCTTTCCACTTATGGCTCAAGGTCAGCAGTGGTCAGCGTTTCGAGTTGATACCCTAGGTTACAGCACTGATGTGCGCTTGAAAGAAATCAGTGGGCTTCGCAGCTCGAAGCTAAACGCAAACCGATTTTGGGTACACAACGACAGTGGAGACGCCCCTAAAATTTATGCGCTTTCTTCTCCGATGAAAGTGGAGCGTGAATTTTTACTAAAAGGAGCTCAGCATGTAGACTGGGAAGATATGGCCGGCGGAGCCTACCAAGGCAAGCCGCATCTGTTTATAGGCGACATTGGAGACAATGCTGCCCGCAGGTCTTCGATTGTGGTTTATAGTGTAGAAGAGCCCCAAATTGGCGATTCAGCTCAGTTAGCCGAACTTTTGCCTGCCGCTATAGAATTGGTTTATCCTGACGGCCCTAGAGACGCTGAGGCCTTGTTATTTGATGAGCGCAGTGAAGAACTACTTATCGTAACAAAACGCGACGAGAAGGCACGCGTTTATGCGATCGATTTAAAAACAGCCCGGGATAGTGGGCCAAATACGCTTGAATTTATAGGTGTGCTTAAAATCGATCCGTCGCCTCAAGACCTAGCACCTATGCGGCGTTATTTTCACTACATAACCGCTGCCGACCAGCACGAAAACGGAAGCGTAATCATCAAAAATTATTTTAGAGCTTGGCTTTACGAAAACCCCGAAAAGAAACCACTTAGAGAATTGCTAGTTAGTGAGACACCCTCTCAGCTGCCGTATAACTTAGAACAGCAGGGAGAGGCGATGGCGTTTGATCTCGACGGAAAAGGCTATTACACTACTTCTGAGTGCGCTGACGATGGAACCGCACATATTCCACAACCCCTAGTGTATTACCGCCCCAACTAAGATTTGATCGGCAGAGAGACCAGCGTTTCACCCCACCCAAAAAACAAAGTGTATCCCGTATCGTTTCGGTCGAAAGCTATAGAAAAGGCCTCCACGGGGTTTTCATTTACTTCAACCTTTGCCTCAAAACGTCCGATGTCTAATTGCTCGTCATAGGCATAAGCGCCCCAGGTATTTCTCTTGCTATTCAAAATTATGGTCCAGCTGCGGTTTCCAGGAATAGAATACAGGGTATAGGTGCCTGCTTCAATGCGTCGACCTTCAATCATTACCGTCTTGAAAAAGGTAATTTCAGTGGTCTCATTGGCGCCAGTGCGCCATACCTTTCCATTGGGAACCAAATCTTCTACCGCTCTTCCTTTAAGTTGTGGACGTGAGTAGATGATACGTATATCCGGATCAGCCATGCGCTCTGGCCTTGCGTAGCCAATGTCCAGCGGGCTGCGGTCTAAATTGGTAAAACTTTGAGCTGTCAACTGAATGCTAAACCCCAAAAATATGGCTACGTATACAAGTGACTTCATGTACTAATTTTGAGTTAAGGTACTTAAAAACCAACTAAAGGTTAGAACGGTTTTAGTGCTAAATCGCTACTAAAATACCAAAGTACCTTGGTTACACACTCCTAGTGCAATAGCTATGCCAAGTTTCTTTTTCGGAACAGCTAAAATATTAAAGAAAACGATAAATCAACCAGCTGTGAATGGTGTGCAGGTGCTGACCGCTGATTCCTCTGTTGAGTGCGACATAGCGGTATCCTGTTCGCGCCATAAAGTGCTTGTTTACAGGAAATTGCACGACAACAAAAGTCCAGTTTTGGTCCATTTTTTGCCACTTAAATCCTTGGGTCAGCACGAAGTGTTCGTTAAAGGCTACCAAATCGACGGGAGTGTTGTTGACTTCAAAGAGAAAGGCGTCTGCACGACTGCGAATGCGGAGCCTTTCGGTATACCCACTTTCTCGATGCCGTTGCTCGTGACGCAGCCAGTGCGAAAAGCGAATGGGACCCACTTGATGTGAAAAATCAATCTGCTCCCAGAAGTTAATTTCTTCGTTGGTGTTAAAAGGCCCTCCCTCGTATCTGGCATTGTAGAGGTAGCTTAGTCCACCACTTAGGCGAATAGATTTTGAGAGCTTATAAATGAAGGCCGGACGAAGAATGAGCTGTCGAGACTGTTTCATAAAGTCTCCGCGCACAAAGTGCGTTTCGGCTCTGTAGGTCCATTTACCAGAAAGATTTCCAACTGCGAATAACGAATTATGGCTGATCGCTTCTTGAGCGCTTAGTGCGCCAAAAGCCAACACCACGCATGCAAGCGCCAGTGAAAATTTCGACATGAGACAGGCTTACTGTTTGGGAACAGCCAAATAACCGCCTTTCAAGTCGTAAATTTCTTTGAAGCCTACAGACTCTAGGTATTTAGCCGCCTTAAGGCTACGATTTCCTGATCGGCAATACAGGTAAACAGGCTTCAGGGTGTCTATTTTTTTGAAGTAAGCCTCAAACACTTCGGGCTTTAAGAAATCAACTTGCTTGGCACCCTTTAGATGGCCCTGCTTAAATTCGGTTTTCGTTCTGACATCGATCAGTAGTACATTTTTTTGAGCCGATTGCTCCAAAAATGTAAGCGAGTCTAAACGTGAAATGGCTGAATCTTGTGCCTGTGCTTGTTGACACCAAATGCCAAAGACCGAACAACTAATTAAGGCGAATAATCTAATCATTTTGTGTATTGTTTAATAACGATACGAATTAAGCAAATTGATTGGGTTTGGAATGTGCTCTAAGTTACATAGTTTAGCATTTAAGAATTAGTAAATTCGCTTTCCTCTTTAAATCTAATCATCATGAGCACACAGTCAGAGCGCATCAAAACACTTATAATTGGTTCAGGTCCAGCAGGTTATACTGCGGCGATTTATGCTGCAAGGGCCGATATGAGACCGGTGGTCTACACGGGTATGGAACCAGGAGGGCAGTTGACCACAACCACAGAGGTAGATAATTTTCCAGGATACCCTGAGGGGGTAGACGGCCCAAGCATGATGGTTCAGTTACAACAACAAGCTGAGCGCTTCGGAACCGAAGTACGCATAGGTCAGATTACATCTGTTGAGTTTAGTGGAAAACCCGGACATCCCCATAAAGTGGTGGCCGATGGATCGAAAGAATTATTTGCAGATACGGTGATCATTTCTACAGGTGCCTCTGCCAAGTACCTTGGAATTCCTAGTGAGCAACGCTTGAGGGGCGGAGGTGTTTCGGCTTGCGCAGTTTGTGACGGCTTCTTTTATAAGGGTCAAGAGGTGGCCATAGTAGGCGGAGGCGATACGGCTGCGGAGGAAGCTTCGTACCTGTCTAAGATCTGTTCTAAGGTGACCATGCTCGTTCGAAAAGACCAAATGCGTGCTTCTAAAGCCATGCAGCACCGCGTTGAAAGTATTGCGAACATCGATGTTCGATACAACACCGAGGTCGATGAGGTTCTCGGAGATCAGGTTGTTGAGGGGCTTAGAATGGTGAATCGTTTGACCGGGGAGAAAGAAGAAATTGCCATAACGGGATTGTTTATCGCCATCGGACACACTCCGAACACCGACATATTTAAAGGTCAATTAGATATGGATGAAGTGGGCTACATTCAAACCCAAGGTAAGACGACCAAAACCAATAAACCTGGGGTATTTGCCTGCGGCGATGCTCAAGACAAAGAGTACAGACAGGCGATCACTGCGGCCGGAACGGGTTGTATGGCGGCCTTAGACGCTGAGCGTTACTTGGCAGCTAATGAATCCTAAACGCTCAATGAGCTTGTCAAAAATTCACAGCTTTTTATTTTTTAAACTCCCCTCTGCCTATTGGAGTGGGGTGCGGGTGGCCAAGCTTACCGAGAATTATGCCGAAGTTACCGTTCGGCACAATTGGTTCAATTCGAACCCCTTTGCTTCTATTTTCTGGGCCGTGCAAGGAATGGCA
>JADHLU010000056.1 GCA_016780435.1 Flavobacteriaceae bacterium | reverse complement strand
TATTTCTGGGTTTTGATATTGAGGTACCCCATTTCAGCCAATTGAAAGGCTGAGGCCGCTGCGGGAATCACTCCTATGGTGGCGCTGTCGCTCACCTGCACGCGAATTTTGGTTTCGAAAGCCTCGTCTTTGCGCTGAACGCTAAGTGTGGTTTCTTGCCCGCTATACTGAGCAATGACCGCCTTAGACTCGTCGAAAAACGTGATGGGGGAATCTCCGATGCGTGTAATTTGGTCTTCTGGCTGAAGCCCAGAATTGATATTTTGGGAATCTTCAGGAACCTGGCCCACAATGAATGGTATGCGGTAGCTCAAGAATCGCGCCTTGCTCTCGTCGTCGATAAGGGTGGCTATAAAATCAACCGGAATGGGCTGAGTGATCAGCTGCCCGTCTCGTCTAAGGGTGACCTCGTTTCCGTTTACCAACTCCAGAAAAACAGCGCTAAAGCGATCGATAGGCTGGCCGTCAACTGCCACGATTTGGTCTCCGGTTTGAATGCCAATTTTAGAACCGATCGATTCTTCAACCACCCAGACACCTCCTTTTAATGAGTCGTTCTCGATGTATTCGTCTCCGTAGGCGAAGGCTAAACCGATATAAATAATGACCGCTAGTAAGAAGTTAACGGTGACTCCTCCAAGCATGATAATCAGGCGCTGCCAGGCGGGCTTTGAGCGAAACTCCCAAGGCTTTGGCTCTTCGGCCATCTGAGCCTTGTCCATCGATTCGTCGATCATACCCGATATTTTGACGTATCCGCCTAGCGGAAGCCAGCCTATGCCGTAGACGGTGTCGCCGATTTTTTTCTGAAAGAGAGCGAATTTGATATCGAAAAACAGAAAGAATTTTTCAACCCGAGTTCCGAAGAGTCGAGCGGGCAAAAAATGTCCGAATTCGTGCAGTACAATGAGCAGCGAAAGGCTCACAAAAAATTGAATGATTTGAACAGTCATGACTTGATTTAAGTGCGCACAAAGTTACCGAATCGAGCCGAAATTGAACGGCACAGGTTGTACCTTTGTGACATGCTTAGATTCTTCGCACGCTTTAGGCTTTTTTTCATTGTTTTATTGGCGCTTTCAAGCGTAATCATCGTGTTGATGTACCGGGCTCTGAAACCTGAAAAACGCTTGCCCGTCTACCAGCCCTCTATGGTGAATCCTGAACTGGTCGACTCTACCTTAGTTTATGTTAAGAAGTACCACAGCATAGCCGATTTTAAACTGATTAATCAGAACGGAGACACGATTATCCAGGCTGATTATGCCGATAAAATTTACGTCGCCGACTTCTTTTTTACCACCTGCCCGACTATATGCCCGGTAATGACGGCCAATATGGCCGATATTCAGCAAATCATAAAAGACGATGATGAGGTGATGCTGCTTTCTCACTCGGTTACCCCTGAAATCGACTCGGTGCCCCAGCTCAAAAAGTACGCCCTCGAAAAGGGAGTAATCGATGCCAAATGGAACCTAGTAACCGGAGATAAGAAGCAGATTTACGAACTGGCCCGAAAGTCGTACTTGGCGGTGCTTACCGATGGCGACGGAGGCCCCTACGACATGATTCATACCGAGAACTTTATTTTGGTCGACAAAGAGCGCCGCATTCGCGGATTTTACGACGGCACATCGAGCGAAGAGGTGGCCCAACTGCTCGAAGATTTAAAAGTCTTGAAATCGTCTTACAGAAACTAGGCGCAACCAAAGATTTGGCTTAATTTTACCTTCTTTAAATTATTCTAAATAAGCATAGTGATCTCAATAGATCTTTTGAAGGTAGGGCAGAAGGGTACTATAGTTGAAGAACTCGACACCCACGTTCCTGTGAAGCTCATGGAGATTGGCTGCCTGCCCGGAAACGAGGTAGAGCTGGTTCAAATTGCTCCGCTCAATGACCCCTTGTATTTTTTGGTAGACGGATCACGCATCGCCATACGACGCGAAATGGCCCGCTATGTGCATATTGAGCTGAAGCCCTAGCCGATGAAAAGAGAGTTGAAGGTTGCGCTGATCGGAAACCCCAATACGGGTAAATCATCGATTTTTAATGCGCTCACAGGCTTGAGGCAAAAGGTCGGAAACTATCCGGGAATCACCGTAGAAAAGAAGACTGGAATATGCCAGCTGTCAGAAGATCTCTCCGCCAAGCTAATCGACCTACCAGGAGCCTACAGCTTAAACACGACCTCTTTAGACGAAAGTGTAGCTGTAGAAATCTTGCTAAATAGACGCGACGCAGACTATCCCGATGTGGTGGTGGTCATTGCCGAGGTTGAGAATCTCAAGCGCAACCTCTTGCTGTTCACTCAAATTAAAGATCTGGGGATTAAAACCATCTTAGCGATCAATATGTCAGATCGCATGAGTGCATTGGGTGTGGCGTTAGACGTTTCGGCCTTAGAGAAGGCCTTAGACACCCGAATTTCCTTAATAAGCACCCGAAAGAATAGCGGAATAGACGCACTAAAGCAGTTGTTAGTTGAGCACGAATCGCTCTCAGAGAACTCTGTGCTCGACATCAATAAGGTAGACCTGGCCTACTTCGAGGGGCTTAAGAAAACTTTTCCGAGAATCAGCTTGTACAAGCTATGGCTGGCCATCACTCAAGACGTCAACTTTATGCCCATCGAGCGTCAAAGTATAGCCGATCAGTCAGGGTTTAGTACTAAATCAAAAGAAGAATTAAAGCGCATGCAGCACAGAGAAACGGTGTTGCGCTATCAGTTTATCAACGAGGCTTTGAAGCGGGGTTACGAGAAAGATTTCTCAAAGGCTGACGGGTTTCAGGGCCAATTAGACCGACTGTTCACTCACAAGGTTTGGGGATACCTCATCTTTTTTGTAATTCTGTTCAGCATCTTTCAGGTGATCTTCGATTTTAGCAGTTACCCAATGGACGCCATCGACGGCTTTTTTGGTCAACTGTCTGAATGGGTCAAGGTCACATTGCCTCCTGGGGTGCTCACCGATCTTGTGGCAGAGGGCATTATTGCCGGAATCGGGGGCGTGGTCATCTTTATTCCTCAGATCGCCTTTTTGTTTTTCTTCATTTCACTGCTTGAAGAATCGGGTTATATGTCTCGAGTGGTCTTTTTGATGGATAGGCTGATGCGTCCGTTTGGGCTAAGCGGAAAAAGCGTGGTGCCTTTGGTGTCGGGAATGGCCTGCGCGATTCCGGCTGTCATGGCCACCCGCACCATTGAAAATTGGAAAGAGCGATTGGTCACCATTCTGGTGGTGCCGTTTACGACTTGTTCAGCTAGGCTTCCGGTATACCTGATTATCATAGCCTTGGTCATACCTGAAGGGCGCTTTTTTGGCCTCGGATACCAGGCCTTGGTGCTTACCGGCCTATATTTTCTGGGATTTTTGGCTTCGCTGCTCGCAGCCGCTTTGCTCAGCCGCAATCTGAAGATTGACCGCAAGAATTTTTTCATGGTTGAGATGCCCACTTTTAAAACACCTCAATTAAAAAACGTCGGATTCACCGTATTCGAAAAGACCAAGAGCTTTGTGGTTGGCGCCGGACAGGTCATTCTGGCCCTGTCAATCGTTATCTGGTTTCTGGGTTCAAACGGCTATTCGAATGAGTTTAAGAATGCCGAGCAGTTAGTCACCGAGAGCCTACAGGCCGATCAACCAACGGTGAGTGAACTCGATTTTGAACGCGCGATTTCAAGCTTTAAACTCGAGCACTCCTATATCGGACAGCTTGGAAAATTCATTGAGCCCGCGGTGCGGCCGTTGGGATACGACTGGAAAATCGGAATCGCCTTACTCACATCCTTCGCCGCTCGTGAGGTTTTTGTGGGTACGCTAGCCACCATCTACAGCGTGCAAGACGCTGAAGAATCAACCATAGCCGGAAGAATGGCCTTAGAGCGCGACGCGCTCGGAAAGCCCGTATTTAACTTAGCCACAGGAGCCTCAATTCTCATCTTTTACGCCTTAGCCATGCAGTGCATGAGTACCCTGGCCGTAGTGAAAAAAGAGACCAACTCATGGAAATGGCCCATGATACAACTCGTTTTTATGACCGGTTTAGCCTACACCGCCTCTTTGCTCACCTATCAATTGCTCGCCTAATGCTACAGAAGGTTTTTGTTTACGGAGTACTTATTCTTGCTGTGCTCTATTTGATGCGCAAATGGGGAGTTTTCGCTAAGTCAAAGTCAGACAACGACTGCAACTGCGGTTCGGGCTGTCACTAAAGGCTTTTTAACTGCACTTCGATGGCGTTTTCTTGCGGAAAAGCAAATGAGGCCTTCGCAAATGAAGGCGGGCCAAAAAGACCCATTTTGGCCTTAGAGAAGCCAAAGGGCTCTTGCGGGATGCCGAGTTTGTTTCGATCTAAAAGACCGTTCTCGTTGAGGTCTTCAAAAACTACTAGTGCGTAGGTCCCTGGATCTAACTGGTCTACAACAAATTCTAGGGTGTCGTTTGCAATCTGCTTTTGGCCCTGAAGCACCTTTCCTTTTTTGGTTAAAAAATGGGCCTCCTCGGCATAAGCTACCACCACGATAGACGCCTCGACCGATGAGGTGTTCTTGATCAAAAGTTTAAGAAAATCAGCTTCTGCGTGAGATGGAGCGTGCAGGCCTGAAAATGCGAAACCTAGCGACCACAATAGTGCAACCATATGATTCATAGCTTTTTAGCTAATATACAACCCATTTAGCCTAGTGCGACATCGAGTACCATCATAACTACGAATCCGGCGATGAACCCCATAGAGGCAATGTCTGTGTATTTATCGCGCTGCGTTTCTGGAATGACCTCTTCTATGACCACAAATATCATCGCTCCGGCCGCAAACGCCAAGGCGTAGGGCAATATGGGCTGAAAGGTATAAACGGCCCATGCGCCAAGCACGGCAGCAAAGGGTTCAACCATGGCCGAAGACTGGCCGAGCATAAAACTCTTTCTGCGACTCAGTCCGTGCCTTCTAAGGGGCATGGCTACTGCGAAGCCTTCGGGAAAGTTCTGTAATCCGATTCCGATGGCTAAGGTGACCGCACCGGCTATGGTGGCTCCTTCGAATCCGGCGGCCACCCCTCCGAAAAGAACCCCAATGGCAAGCCCCTCAGGAATGTTGTGCAGCGTAATGGCCAAGGTGAGTAGGGTAGTGCGATGCCAAGGAGTCTTGACGCCCTCTTTTTCGTGCTCCTTAAAGTTGATGTGAATGTGGGGCAAAAACTTATCTAAAACGAAGATAAAGGTGGCGCCTAGTATGAATCCAACGGCAGCCGGAATGACCTTCACAAACCCCTCCCCGGCACTCATTTCTATGCCAGGGGCCAGAAGGCTCCAAAAACTGGCGGCCACCATTACTCCGCCCGTAAAACCAAGAAATCCATCGAGAACGGCTCGATTCATGGTTTTAAAAAAGAAGACAAGGGCCGCGCCTGCCGCCGTTACTCCCCAGGTAAACAGGGTAGCGACGAGCGCACCCATGATCGGGTGTAGCCCTTCAAAAAACTCGAGAATAGACTGCATACCTATTTTGTTTTGATAGGCAAAACTAATCGATTTGACTGAAATAGGCCCTATCTTTAATTCATGATCTTCGACTACGCCATCATTGGGGCCGGCGCCTCGGGTTCTCTACTCGCATCGTCTATTCTGTCTCATGATCATTTTTTAGGCTGTTCGTTGCTCATCATTGATCGACCTGGCGAGGCCTATAAAGACCGCACTTGGTGTTTTTGGTCTAATAAGCCTCACCCTTTAGACCATTTAGTTTCGCATCGTTGGTCGCATATTTATGCCGGAGATGCACCGCATTTGACCTACCAATCAATTGCCCCGTACACCTATCAGTTAATCAAGGGCGAAGATTTTCACGACCATTTTAGGCCCCTAATAAAGGCCGATAAGCGCGTGCAATGGGTAGAAGGTGAAGCCCTTACGCTTACCGAAGACGAGCAGCATGTGACGATTAATACCGATAAGGAGGCCTTCTCTGCATGTCGCGTTTTCGACTCGCGATTTGACTACAGGCAGCTGACGCAATCTAAGCGTTACCCCGTCTTGCAACAGCATTTCGTGGGACTTTTTATCCAAACCAAAACGCCCAGCTTTAACCCAGATGAGGCCCTTTTCATGGACTTCAGTGTGCCCCAAAAGGGCAACACCCGTTTCATGTATGTGCTGCCCACTTCAGCTGATCAGGCGCTTGTCGAATACACCTTATTTTCTCACGAAAGATTGGCGCGTCAAGACTATTTAAATGAAATTGAGTATTACCTCGCTAACAAAGGGATCACTGACTATGAGGTCACACAGACCGAAGAAGGAAGCATCCCCATGTCGTGTTACCCCCTTTGGCAGAATCATTCTTCACGCATTATTCCTATCGGGCTGGCGGCCGGATGGGCCAAGCCCTCAACCGGTTTCACCTTTGATCGAACGGTGGTCAGGGTGCAGCGTCTAGTTAGGGCCCTTATTAAA
>JADHLU010000055.1 GCA_016780435.1 Flavobacteriaceae bacterium | reverse complement strand
GAAAGGGTATTCAACAAGTCGACGATTTTTTGATGTTCGACTGCTGCATCTTCACCGAGCTCGAACATGTCACCAAGAACTAAGGCCTTTTTGCTCCAATTGAATGAGTGAAAGAGCCTGATGGCCGATTCCATGCTACTCGGATTGGCGTTATAGGCATCTAACAATAATCGCTGTCCATTTAGCTCCACGATCTCAGAGCGCATATTCGATGGAACATATTGGGCTATGGCTTCAGCAGCTGAGCTTAATGAGACGTTAAAGTAAGCGCCAATGGCCATTGCAGCGGCGATATTGGTAGCATTGTATGACCCAAATAGCGGGCTTTCAAAGGTTAAGCCCTGATAGCGCAGGCGAAGCGTTGGAGATTCTTGAATCAGTTCGAGAGCATCTGCCCGGTTTGAGGTTTTTGGTTGAGCTAACTGGTAGGCAACCTTTTGGGAGTATGCGCTTAGCGCATCGACCTGAATGGGGTCATTTTCATTAAAAAAAATCACTCCCTCTCGGGTAAAGAGATTTTTATAGAGTTCTTGCTTGCCCTTGATTACTCCTTCTACACCACCAAAACCTTCGAGATGCGCCTTGCCGAAATTGGTGATTAATCCGTGAGTAGGTTCTGCAATTGAGGCTAGCAGGGAGATTTCTCCCTGGTGATTCGCCCCCATCTCAATGACCGCTACTTCGTGAGTCGCATCGAGCTCGAGCAAGGTGAGCGGAACTCCGATGTGATTATTTAAGTTTCCTTTGGTGGTAAGCGTTTTAAACTTTTGGCTAAGCACGGCGCTTATCAATTCTTTTGTGGTTGTTTTTCCGTTGCTTCCGGTTAAGGCTAAAATCGGTATCGAAAAGGTTTTGCGGTGATAGTTCGCCAGCTGTTGAAGGGTTTCTAGTGGGTCGTCTACCCGAATAAGATTAGGGTGATCCTTCTCAAAATGGCGATCAACAACCGCACCAATAGCCCCGTTTTCTAGTGCTTCAATTGCGAAATCGTGCGCGTCAAAAGTGGGGCCTTTAAGGGCGAAAAACAGCTGCTTTTCGCGTAGGTTTCGGCTGTCAGTGCAGACCCCGTTACTTTTTAGAAATAAGATGTGCAGTTCTTGAAGTTTCATAGCAATTACTTTGCAGCTAAAGATAAGAATTGGTTGAATGTTTGTATTTTGAACCTTCGTTTTTATCGCTTGCTTATGCATATGCGCTCGCTTCTGTTTTTACTGTTTATAGGTTTTCAATTCTCGGTAATGGGCCAAGAAGTGGAGTCAGACCCGCAGTCGGCTATTCCATGGATACGTATTCCGGCAGACATAAGGGCGTCTGGTATGGGCGATGTAGGAGTGGCGACAGAGGCCGATGTGAACGCGGCACGCTGGAATCCTGCAAAACTGGTTTGGCTTGGACATACATCTGAACTGGGCGTTTCGTATTTACCGTACCTGCGAACCCTTATTAACGACGCTTTTCTGCTAGGGGGTAATTACGCCAAACGCATAAACGACGAGAGTGCCTTGGCCGTCGGATTTACCTACTTTACTGTCGGCGAAGTCGAGCTGAGAGAGACCATAGATCAAGAGGCCTTACTTGTTCAACCTAACACCTTTACCCTTGATGTGGCCTATGGACTGCAGCTGAATAATGAATGGTCGGTTGGAGCCGGACTTCGTTTCATCAGTGATAACCAACAAACGCCAGACGATTTGACCAGTGACCGGGCCGGTAATGCCCTCGCCGCAGATGTTGGCGTGTTCTACCGTTCTAAGTTGCAGGTGACCGAGGGTAATGACTCCCGTTGGAGAGCCGGGGTGGCCCTCTCGAATGTAGGTACCCCCATCGCTTATGTTTCAGATGGCCCAGAATCGCCCCTGCCCACAACACTGAGGTTTGGAGTGGGCAGAGATATTATATACGATTACGACTCATCGCTATCACTAACGCTTGAGGCCAATACCATGGTTGTCGCGGTAAGCGATAACTCCTTGGGGGTCGGATTGGGTGCCGAGTATGTGTTCAGAAGTGACTTGTTTTTGCGTTCGGGTTACTATCTAGACACGGCCGATAATACCGATCGAAACTACCTCACCCTTGGGGCTGGCGTACGCAGGGGCAACCTGCTTGTAGACGTATCGTATTTGTTCTCAACGAGTAGGGTGGTCAATCCGTTTGAGAACACCCTCAGAGTCGGTATTTCTTTTGGATTTGGGCAGCGTTTCTATCACTATTAAAGCCGGTAAAGCATACGAAAACGATTTAATTTTATCTTATTTTTGCGACTATCAAAAGCGACTTCATGAAAAAGATTACGAAAGAAACTTATATACAGTGGTACGAGGATATGCTGTTCTGGAGAAAGTTCGAGGACAAGCTAGCGGCCGTTTATATTCAGCAAAAGGTTAGGGGTTTCTTACACCTCTATAATGGTCAGGAAGGGCTTTTGGCCGGATCACTCCACGCCATGGATCTCACTAAAGATCGCATGATCACCGCCTACCGAAATCACGTTCAGCCCATTGGAATGGGGGTAGACCCCAAAAGGGTGATGGCGGAGCTATTCGGAAAGGTTACAGGAACCTCAAAAGGAATGGGCGGTTCGATGCATATTTTTTCAAAAGAACACCGCTTTTATGGTGGTCACGGTATTGTTGGGGGTCAGATTCCGCTTGGAGCTGGGCTCGCCTTTGCTGACAAGTATTTTGATAGAGACTCAGTTACCCTTACTTACATGGGAGACGGCGCGGTTCGCCAAGGTTCTCTGCACGAGACCCTAAACCTGGCGATGCTGTGGCAATTGCCTGTGGTATTTATTTGCGAAAACAATGGGTACGCGATGGGAACTTCAGTGGCCCGAACAGCTCACGACACCGATATATATAAACTCGGATTGGGCTACGGTATGCCCTGTTCAGCTTTTGACGGAATGGATCCAGCTGCGTCAGCAGAAGCCCTATCAGAGGCTATAGAACGCGCCCGTTCTGGGGGTGGGCCAACCTTCTTAGAGGCTAAAACCTACCGTTACCGAGGGCACTCTATGTCAGATGCTCAGCATTACCGTACCAAAGAAGAGGTTCAAGAGTATCAAAAAATTGATCCGATCACTCAAGTGAAAGAGCTCATTCTTCAGAAGAAATGGCTCTCAGAAGATCAGATCAAAGAAATTGACAAGCGCGTTAAAGACTTAGTGGCTGAATGTGAAGAGTTTGCAGAAAACTCTGATTTTCCACCGATTCAACAGCTGTACGACACCGTTTACGAGCAGCAAGACTATCCGTTTTTAGCACATAAACTCTAAAGATTTAGCATGGCCGAAGTAGTGAATATGCCTCGTTTGAGCGATACCATGGAAGAAGGTACCGTAGCAAAATGGCTCAAGAAAGTTGGAGATACTATTGAAGAAGGCGATATCCTTGCCGAAATCGAGACCGATAAGGCCACGATGGAGTTTGAATCGTTTTACTCAGGGACACTGTTGCATATTGGAATTCAAGAAGGAGAAGGTGCGCCTGTTGATTCGCTTTTGGCCGTCATAGGCGAAAAGGGTGAAGATATAAGCGGATTGCTTTCTGGAGCCCCTGCAGCTCAAGCCACTCCGGTTAGCAATGAGCAGCCCGTTTCAACCGAATCTGCCAAGCCAGCAGCGAGTTCGCAACCTAGTCCATCTGTTGTTCCAGAGGGTGTCGAGATCGTTACCATGCCTCGACTTAGTGATACCATGGAAGAGGGCACCGTTGCCTCTTGGTTAAAGAAGATAGGCGATACCGTTGAAGAAGGTGATATCCTTGCCGAAATCGAGACCGATAAGGCTACAATGGAGTTTGAGTCTTTTTACTCAGGAACGCTGCTTTACATTGGAATACAAGAAGGTCAGTCTGCCCCTGTCGATGCCGTATTGGCTGTCATAGGTCCTGCAGGCACAGATGTTCAGTCTGTTCTCTCAGGAGCTTCATCGGGAGCTTCAGCAGCCTCATCGGCTGATGCGAAAATGACCGAGCCTCAGATTGCTCAACCCGAGCAGTCTGCTGCAGCGACTACCCCTTCCACCTCAAATACCCCTAACACAGCCAGTGATTCTCGCGTATTTGCCTCTCCGCTAGCCAAACGTATTGCCCAAGAAAAGGGAATCGATTTGACCCAGCTTAACGGGTCGGGTGAGAATGGCCGTATCATAAGACGCGATCTTGAGGGTGCTAAACCTTCATCTGTTCAGGCTGCAAGCGCGGTTTCAGCTTCACCTGTAACCGAAAGCGCAGCAGGTCAAGCCCCATCAATTGCTGTTGCGGTAGGTCAAGAGCACGCTGAGTCTGTCAAGAATTCTCAGATGCGCAAGGTCATTGCTAAGCGCCTCAGTGAATCGAAATTCAGTGCTCCGCATTACTATTTAACCATTGAGGTTGAAATGGATGAGGCCAAGTCTGCACGAGCAAGCATGAATGAACTTCCAGAAACAAAGGTTTCCTTCAACGATATGGTCTTAAAGGCCTGTGCCATGGCACTGCTTAAGCACAAACAAGTCAATACGACCTGGAAAGACGATCACACCATAGTAAATCACCACGTTCATCTAGGAGTGGCGGTGGCCGTTGAAGACGGACTGGTGGTTCCGGTCATCAAGCACGCCAACCAACTTTCTTTGAGCCACATAGGCGCTCAAGTAAAAGACATGGCTGGGCGAGCACGAACCAAGAAACTAACTCCGGCTGAAATGGAGGGAAGTACCTTTACGGTTTCTAACCTGGGTATGTTCGGAATAGATGAATTTACCTCTATTATCAATCAGCCCAACTCGGCTATCTTATCGGTCGGATCGATCGTAGAGAAGCCCGTAGTTCGAGACAGTCAAATCGTAATTCGAAGCATGATGAAGCTCACGCTCGCATGCGATCACCGAACGGTTGATGGGGCCACAGGAGCGCAATTTTTGCAAACCCTGAAAACCTATCTAGAGCATCCAGTTACGATGCTCGCTTAATTGTAATTCACCAACATGAATATTCGAAAAAGCATTCTCTAGGGAATGCTTTTTTGTTTCTTTATAGTCTTAAATCACTAAACTTTTATTTGTGGCCAATATAATTGTAACAGGAACCAGCAGAGGAATAGGTTTTGAAACTGTTAATGCGCTTCTTGATCAAGGACACCAAGTACTCGCGCTTTCAAGAACTGAAATGAAATTGCAGCACAGTCGTTTAGATTTGCTAAGAACCCTTTCTGTAGACCTTGCACAAAACGATTTATCGTCAGTGCTGCAGGCTATTGAAGACTGGACACAGGTCGACGGAATCGTTCATAACGCAGGATCATTTATGCACAAACCTTTCGTTCAAACGACCACCGATGATTTTTTAGCCCTATACAGGGTTAACGTCTTTGCGGTAGCCGAGCTGACCCGACTAGTAGACGGCAAGCTAAAGCAAGGCGCACATGTGGTGGGTATAAGTTCGATGGGTGGCATTCAAGGTAGCTCTAAATTTGCAGGCCTCTCAGCCTATAGTTCTAGCAAGGGGGCCCTGATTACTCTTTTTGAATTGTTAGCCGAAGAATATCAATCAAGAGGAGTTAGCTTTAACAGCTTAGCGCTTGGAGCGGTGCAGACCGAGATGCTCGAAGCTGCCTTTCCAGGAATAAAAGCTCCTGTAAGCGCCGCTCAAATGGGGGCGTATGTGGCCCGATTTGTCTTAGAGGGCCATCATTTTTTCAACGGAAAAGTACTTCCAGTAAGCAGTTCTACTCCCTAAAAATACCTATGCTAGATATACTCGGTCGCTATGTTCCTGAAGCCGCTCTGATGTATTGTTTTGAGCAGATAAAGCGGTATGGTGTTCACCTAAAGATCGTCAACGAACGCCTCAGCAGGCATGGGGATTACCGCAAGTTACCAGACGGAGGGCACCTCATCACCGTAAATGCAGGCCCTAATCCCTATAGATTTCTTATCACACTCATTCATGAATTAGCTCATTTAGTAGCTTTTATAGAGTACGGCCATCGCATTCGGCCGCATGGAAAAGAGTGGAAGCAGACCTTTAAGCTGTTAATGTCACCACTGTTAAACCCCGCTGTTTTTCCTAATGATTTATTACCTACATTGGCTGCGCATTTTCGAAGTCCGAAAGCGAGTAGTAGCTCAGATGCTCGTTTAGACAAGGAACTGAGCAGGTATGATAGAAATAATCAAGGAGTTTTTATTGAAGAGCTACCCGAGGGCGCTTTATTTGCTTATCGCGAGAAGCGTATTTTTAAGAAGGGAATTAGGCGCAGAAAGCGCTACGAGTGTCTGGAGCTAGAGACCAAAAGAAATTACTTATTTCAACCTAACGCACGGGTAATGCCCATTAGCGATTATGACTAATCAAGAAGAACAAATTAAAGAAAATGCCAAGGGTTTTTGGCAGAGCATTTCGGTCTTTCTGAAAGAGCTATTGGATATTCGCACCAATACCGACATGCAGACCACGCGCGATTCACTTATTGCCGACATACCCTTTAAAGGGCACACCTCGTG
>JADHLU010000054.1 GCA_016780435.1 Flavobacteriaceae bacterium | reverse complement strand
TGAACGCATCGCTGCCTGGGAAAAGTTGCGCATGAGCTCAGCCTTTAGCCCCGATCAAAAAGAGCGCATGAAAAGCATAGAAACCGAATTCGAGCTTGAATACCGCGATAAAGAGGCTTACGGAATCCGTCAAATTCACACCATGCGTTTTGCGCACGAGGCCAAAATCCGACAACCCGGAGAGCCCCTGTACACCAGCTTTTCATTCGACAACCCCGTAGGTGAGACTGATCTCTATTTTATACTGACCGCCCAAAACGCGGATATTTCTGACGCGGTCATAGAGCTCAATAACCGAAAAACGATCAAGTTGCCGGTGCGTCTTTTAGCAGGTCAATCGCTGCGTTATCTATCTAAAGGTTCTGCCGAAATTGTCGATCGCAACCTACAGCTTATAAAACGTATACCTATAGCTACCGAGGCCCTCAAGCTCGCTTCAGGAGCACAGACTATTCAAGTAGATGCGCACTTTGACGGCGCTGAAGAAAACGCAGCCTTAAAAATTGAACTGCGATTGGCAGATCAGGTCGAGCCCTTAATTTTTAACTAAGTAGCAGTTCATTAATTTTGGTCGGGCTCTCCTTAAAAAAGGTACTGTCTTTCAATAGACACATTTATATCTTTGAGTAAAACGGTAATGCATATGAAGTATCTATACCTAATTGCCTGTGTTGGCCTATCTTTTCTCGGCTACGCTCAAGATTCGACCTACGTGGTAAGCTCGTACTTAGATGAGGGCTTTAAAGCTCCAAACACCCATTATATTGGAGAGGCATGGCTCAATGGTGTATTAAGAGAGACTGAAGACACCAACTACGGCATAACCAAAGCCACCTTTAAAGCTAACTCTACTTTAGATTGGCATAAGCACGGATCGGTTCAAGTATTGATCATTGTAGAAGGTGAGGGTTATTATCAAGAAAAAGGTAAAGAACCCATGCGCATGAAGGTAGGAGACATTATCAAATGTGCAAAAGAAACAGTGCATTGGCATGCCTCATCAAAAGAGCAAGACGTCACTTATCTCGCGCTCTATGGCGGATCTGAACCTACCACCTGGACAGAGGTAGTTAGCCAGGCCTATTACGATGAAGTTGCCGAAAAGCTAAAAAAAGACCGCTAAAATTCAGGGTGCTAGGCCTAGGCTTTGTAGTTTTAAAAAAAATGCACAGCCATGAGCCAAAAGACCGCTCTAATCACCGGAGCCAGCAGTGGAATAGGCTGGGCCACCGCCCAAGCCTTAGACAAGCACAACTTTCAATTCATTTTGTGCGGAAGGCGTGAAGACCGCTTACACGAATTGGCTCAGACACTCACTAACAAGTCAACCCTATTGACCTTTGATGTGTGCGATTATCAAGAAGTTCAATCTGCCATCGCATCGCTGCCCGAAGCATTTCAGACTGTAGACCTGCTAATCAATAATGCCGGAAACGCTCATGGGTTCGATCCGGCCCAATCGGCCTCTGTAGACGACTGGGATGCCATGATAGACTCCAACGTGAAGGGGCTCTTTTACGTCACCAAAGCGGTGCTGCCTCTTATACCCAAAGGCCAATCGGCTCAGATCATCAATATGGGTTCTACCGCGGCCAAGCAAGCCTATGCAAACGGATCAGTTTACTGCGCCAGCAAGGCGGCTGTTGACAAGTTTACCGAAGGTCTCAGGCTAGATTTGCTCTCAGAGCGCATTAGAGTAGCAGCGATTCATCCGGGACTGGTGCACACCGAATTCTCAGCGGTACGCTTTAAAGGAGATCAGCAAAAGGCAGAAAAGGTTTACCAAGGGGCCAACCCACTTTACGCAGAAGATGTAGCCGAAATCATCGCCTTTATGGCGACCCGCCCACCGCATGTAAATGTGGCCGATGTGGTGGTTATGCCTTCAAGTCAAGGCAATGCGTTTACCTTGCTTCGAAGCGAAAATTAAGGGAAAAGCTCTTATCTATTCACCGCCTTTAGACTCATATCGAGTACCTCTGCTGAATAAATGATGCTGCCCATTGAGACGTAATCTACGCCCGTTTCAGCTATAGAGACCACGTTACTCAAGTTAATGCCTCCAGAGGCCTCCGTTGGAATTCGGCCGTCAATCAATTCAAGTGCCTCTTGTAGCCTATCGGTGCTCATATTGTCTAATAATATGCGCGCTATGCGCCCCTGATAGGCCAGGCAAGCGCCAACCTCTTCAATCGTGCGCGTTTCTACCACAATAGGCAGGTTCTTCGATTGCCGTTTCAGATAAGCCAAGGTTTTTTCAATGGCCTGCGCGACACCTCCCGCATAATCAATGTGATTGTCTTTGAGCATGATCATATCATACAGCCCCATGCGGTGGTTTTCACCGCCCCCTATTTGAACGGCCCACTTCTCGGCGATTCTGAAGTTGGGGGTTGTTTTTCGGGTGTCGAGCACTCGGCAATTGGTGTGTGCGATGAGCTGTTGCACCTTGTGCGTCAACGTGGCTATTCCGCTCATGCGCTGAAGGCAATTGAGCACTAAGCGCTCGGTAGAAAGCAGCGATGCCTGTGGGCCCTCTACCCTAAAGGCAATGGTTCCCTCTTGAATAGAATCCCCATCAACTAGATAAGGCGTGAAGCGAATACGCTGATCGTAATGCGCAAAAATGCGTCGGGCCAAATCTATACCGGCTATAACTCCTTTGGCCTTTATAAGACAATCGGCAGCCCCACTAGTATCTGGGTCTAGGCAAGCAAGTGCACTCTGGTCGCCCGATCCGATGTCTTCAGATAAGGCCGAGGCGATAAACTGATTAAGAGTGCCCTCAAATGCAGCTGACTGGGTATTAAGCATAGTCATGATTGTAGAAAACCCCTTTGTTCTCGGTGGCCTGCTGGGCCAGCTTGATGATCAGGTAAGCGACATTCACCATATTTCGAAGCTCTAGAAGTTGAGGGGTTAGTTTGTTTTCGCTATAAATGGCCTGGGTGCGCAGGTAAAAATGCGCCAGTTCTTTCTCGGCCTGGGTTAAGGATGCGGTAGTCTTAAAGATACCCACCTTGTCTGACATGAGCTGCTGCACCCCTTTCTTGAGACTACTCAGTTCGTGAGACTGCCGATCTAGAATCGAATGCGCGTGATTCCACTCGGGTATAGCCTCAAAATAGGCTGATGCAAAAGTACCCTCTGTCAAGGTTTCAAGAGTAGATTCAACAGCCGAATGGGCGTACACTAGGGCTTCTAGCAACGAATTTGAGGCGAGTCGATTCGCCCCGTGAAGGCTGGTGTGACTGCATTCTCCGATGGCGTACAATCGGGCTAGTGAGGTCTTGGCGTTGAGGTCTACATCGATGCCTCCGCAGAAGTAATGGGCAGCTGGGCGAACTGGAATGAGATCGGTGGTTATATCTATACCCACCTTTAAGCAATTTTCTGCGATAGACGGAAAGGCCTGCAAAACAGCTTGAGCTTCAAGGTGTTTTAAACTGAGGTGTACATGAGAAGACCCCTGCTTTTTCATCTCCAATTCAATGGCTCTAGAAACAATATCTCTAGAGGCTAACTCTCCTCTTGGGTCGTACTCAAATACAAAGCGCTGGCCTGCATCATTGAGCAGATGGCCTCCAAAACCCCGAACAGCCTCGGAGATCAGAAACGGAGCTCCGCCCACCTCCACCGCCAATGCGGTCGGATGAAACTGTACGTAGTGCAGATTTTCAATGCGCACCTTGGCCCTATAGGAAGCGGCTATTCCGTCTCCAGTAGCCGACTCAGGGTTGGTTGAAAAGGCGTAAACTTGGCCTGCCCCTCCGGTCGATAGCACCGTTACTTGCGCATTGATCTTAATTACGCTCAAACTCTCCAAAGAGATAACGTAAGCCCCATAACAGGCCTGTTTAGGGGCTTGATGGTGGTGGTGATCGGTAATCAGGTCTACTAGGGTGTGGTTCTCGAGCAACGAAATGTTTGAAAGCATTTGAAGCCGCTCAATTAAGGCGCGTTGAATCTCAAAGCCCGATCGGTCTTTATGGTGTACTATGCGGTGGGCGTTATGGCCTCCCTCTTTTCCGAGTTCGAGGGCTGCATCATCTGAAAGTCGATCAAATTCTGCCCCCCAACGCATGAGCTGCTTCAGTCGATCGGGGCCCTGTTTAACCACCTTTTCGACTACTTTGAGATCAGCCAAACCGTCTGAGGCTGCAAGCGTATCGGCAACGTGTTTCTCAAAAGAGTCGGCGGCAAAATCTTGAACCACCGCTATCCCACCCTGAGCGTAACGGGTGTTCGACTCAAACGCCTCTCGCTTAGAAATGATCGTGATCGCGAGATCTTTTCGTCTTTCAGCTAGCTCTATGGCATATGAGAGTCCGGCAATCCCCGAACCAATAACAAGTACATCTGTAATCATTTACTTCAGAGCCAGCATGCGTTCTATGGGCAACAAAGCCTGCTGCATCAACTGAGCATCGAGTAGAATCTCAGGCTGTTCGTGCTCAAGGCAGAGGTAAAGTTTTTCGAGTGTATTGAGTTTCATAAAGGCACATTCACTGCAGGCGCAGGTTTCGTCTTCAACCGGGGCTGCAATAAACCTCTTGTGCGGAGCGACCTTTTGCATTTCGTGCAGAATTCCGGCCTCAGTTCCGACAATGAAGGTTTCGGCAGGGTCTTTTTGCACAAAAGAAAGCAGACCTGAGGTGCTTCCGATGTAATGCGCTATTTCAAGCACCTGTGACTCACTCTCTGGGTGGGCTATGAACTTGGCCTTTGGGTATTGCTTAGCAAGGGCCACTATTTTGTCAAAGCTAAAGGCCTCGTGTACTATGCACGCTCCGTCCCATAGTATCATGTCACGGCCGGTCTCCTTGATCAGGTATCGCCCTAGGTTTTTGTCTGGAGCAAAAATAATCGGGGTGTTTGGGTCTATAGACTCAATTACGGCCACCGCATTTGAAGAGGTGCACACGATATCTGAGAGCGCCTTGATCTCCGCTGAACAGTTGATATAGGTAACCACAACCGCTCCGGGATGCTTGGCCTTAAAGGCTGCAAATTGGTCGGGCGGACACGAGTCGGCCAACGAACATCCGGCCTTTAAATCGGGCAAGAGCACCTTCTTAGACGGATTGATAATCTTCGCGGTCTCTGCCATAAAATGTACCCCAGCAAAGACAATGATGTCGGCATCTACCCGTTGGGCGGCTTTGGCCAAGTAAAGGCTGTCTCCCAAATAATCGGCAATCTCTTGAATGTCTTTGGTCTGGTAGTAATGCGCAAGCAGCACGGCGTTTTTCTTGGCTTTTAGTTCAAGAATGGCCTCTTTTAAATCGATGCCCTTAGGAATGGGCAGGTCGAGGTATCCTTTAGTACGTAGAGACGAAGTTGAAAACGCTACACTCATGATTTGGTGAAGTTTACCATTCAAAGTTAGCCCTTATTAAGCAATGAGGCTAACCATTGAATTTCTTTTTGAATATCCCAACAAGGGGTTAACTTTAGGGTTCTAAAGCGGCCCCGTAGTTCAAGGGAAGAATAAGACACTCCTAAGGTCAAGATGCGTGTTCGAGTCACGCCGGGGCTACAAATTCACTCGATTAGTTAACGTAACATTTGGCGTGAATATGCGTCTACACAACATGAAAACTCTGTTCGCTGTTTTTTTACTCGCATTTCAGCTCGGCTGGGCACAGCAGCCCCCCTCGTCACCACTAGTTTTTGGCCAAGACACCTTAGACCTAGGGCAAAAACCGATCATGCTCAGCGAAGTGGTGGTTGGTAACAGCACGCTCTCAGCAGAAGAACTGGTAATGGCCGCCAAAGAGGTTATGTCAGCGACCCAACAGCAGCGCATGACTGAGCGTCAGCTTCTGTATTTTTTGCGCCATTCAGAGCTGAACGATATTGATGTAGACTTCAAGCTCAAAAAAACCACCATAGACGCGGTAGATGACGACTTTATTGCCCGCGCCGCTCAGAGCATACCCAAACAATCCTCTGCGCATACCGAAGCCCTGTATCGGTTTGCCTTTAACGACAGTGACACCGTTAAGGTGAGAACCCAATTAGTGCGCGGATTCCAGCTTGAAGACGAATCCAGTAAGGTAGAAGCTAAGGATATTGAAGAATTTTTTTTAGAAGAGGTAGAGCGCAGCTTAGAGGCCGGCCATTACTTTAAAATCAAATCGGGAATCTTTGGCGCAAAGGTCAGAGAAGACGATATTGATCTAGACGATTTTCGCGAGATCAAAGACTCGTTGAGGTCAGATTCTATCACAGAAGCCTCTCTTCAGAAGCGGCACCGATGGCAATCTGCTGCGGGCTATCAGCGCGCTGCAGAAATGGCCCGCTATCACCCCCACAGTAAAGATCCGGTCATAAAGGTTTTTGAGAAGCCCAACCGGTTCGACTTTCAACTTATTGATTACACCTTATTTCGCGACCAGTGGGTTCACGTAGTGGCTTTTAAAGAAAAGTCAAAAGATGAATTCTACGGTGAGCTCTGGATCAGTGATGAAGATAAGGGGCTTTTGCAGTTTAAGTTTGTAAACAACAAGCCCCTGCAATCTATAAAACTGCTTGGTTTCACCTACCGAGAGCCACGGG
>JADHLU010000053.1 GCA_016780435.1 Flavobacteriaceae bacterium | reverse complement strand
GAAAGCGAGTCTTTGCCGGTAGGTATGTTGATGCCTAAATCAATGGCAAAGCGCGAGGCGGCTTCTACCGCTTTGTACAACCGGGCATTCTCGCCTTCATTGTTGCAAGGCCACATCCAATTGGCCGATAGGGAGACCGACTTTAAGCCTCCGTTTAGCGGAGCCCACATGATATTCGTTAGGGCCTCGGCTATACTGTTTTTACTAGCCGCTTCTGGATCAATGAGTCCACTTACAGGGCTGTGTCCGATGCTAGTGGCAATACCGTTGTAGCTTGTAAAGTCTAGCGCAGCGATGCCGTAGTTCTGAAGGGGTAGTTGAAGCGGGCCTATACATTGTTGCTTGGCTACCTTTCCTGAAACGCAGCGGTCTACCTTGTTGGTCAGCCAGTCTTTACAGGCGACCGCCTCTAGAGATAGCACATGGTCTAAATAGGTGTGAAAGTGCTCTAGGCTGTACTGCAGCTCAGCATAAGATCTGGGCGTTGTTTGGTCGGTAAGTACCATTTTAGGAGCGCTGCCGAAGAAATCACTGAGCGCTAAATCGATAGGTTTAGAGCCACGTTTCTCAGAATAGAACGAAAAACGATGATCACCAGATATTTCACCCACCTCATAGAGCGGAGCGCGCTCTCGATCGGCTAATTCATTTAATAAAGGCAGCGCATGCTCTGGAACGACCAGACCCATGCGTTCTTGAGATTCATTTCCAATAATTTCTTTTTCGGAAAGTGTTGGGTCGCCGAGCGGAAGCTGGTCTATGTTTATGGTTCCTCCGGTTTCTTCAACCAACTCAGACAGGCAGTTTAAGTGGCCCCCGGCTCCATGGTCGTGCACCGATATGATGGGGTTGTCGTCACTTTCTACCAAAGCTCTAATAGCGTTGGCTGCGCGTTTTTGCATCTCCGGATTTGAGCGTTGAATGGCGTTGAGTTCTATGGCGCTTCCGAAAGCACCGGTATCTGCGCTAGAGACCGCCGCACCACCCATTCCGATGCGGTAATTGTCACCCCCTAAAATGATTACTTTGTCTCCTTTTTTAGGATGCTTTTTTTGAGCGTATTCGCTTTTGCTGTAGCCTACTCCTCCGGCCAGCATGATTACTTTGTCGTAACCCAACATACGCGTGTCGTACTCAGGGTCTCTCTCTTGATGCTCAAAGGTGAGCAGTGAGCCCACAATGAGAGGTTGTCCGAATTTGTTTCCAAAATCTGAGGCTCCGTTCGAGGCCTTAATTAAGATGTCGAGCGGAGTTTGATACAGCCAATCGCGGGCATCGTTCGCACTTTCATATGCCGACTGAGTTGCTTTGTGTCTGGGGTAACTCGTCATGTACACCGCTGTACCCACTAAAGGAATAGACCCGATACCCCCAGCTAAACGGTCGCGAATTTCACCCCCTGAACCGGTCGCAGCTCCATTGAAGGGCTCTACGGTGGTCGGAAAGTTGTGCGTTTCGGCCTTGAGCGATATCACGCTCTGATGAACGGTCTCACAGTAATACGAAGCTTTGTGTGGAGACTTTGGCGCAAACTGAGTAATCTCTGGACCCTCTATGAATGCCACATTGTCTTTGTAGGCGGAGACTATGCCATTGGGATTGGTCGCCGACGTTTTTCGTATGAGGCCAAACAAAGACTCCGGCATAGCCTTTTGATCGATCTCGAAAATGCCGTTGAAAATCTTGTGCCTGCAATGCTCTGAGTTGACTTGAGAAAATCCGAATACTTCAGAATCGGTGAGTGGGCGATTTAATTTCGCACTTAAACCTTCGAGATAGGCTACTTCATCTTCGCTGAGCGCCAGCCCTTCTTGCTTGTTATAGGCGGATATGTCGGTAATGGATAGAGCAGCAGCGACGGAGGTATTCAATTCGAAGATTTCTGCATTAAGGCCGTCGTAGCGCTGAAACAACATAGGATCGAATGACTGATCTGCCTGGCTTACCGTAAAGCGTTCGATGCGTTTTACCTCGGCTATACCCATGTTGGCCATGATCTCGGTGGCGTTGGTGCTCCAAGGGGTGATCATAGACGCTCTCGGACCAATAAAGGCACCCTCAATGTGAGTGGCGTTTAACAGCGGCATCCCGTCAAATAACCAGAGCAATTTTTCGCGATCGAATTCGCTTAATTCACCTGCTTTTTGCAGCACATAAAGGGTAGAGTTGGGATCGCCAAAGAAGTAAAGCATGAGGGGGCTGTATTTAAAGAGACAAAGGTATTTATTTAGGCTTCTCGCTCAAATAGCGCCATAAAAAAGCCGTCGTACTGGTCGGTAGAGGGGTAGAGGTGTTGTTGGTTTATGAGCTTAAACGCCTGACCTTCTTCAGAGGCTAAAAAATGGGCAACTTGCTGCTCATTTTCTTGCGGAAGAATAGAACAGGTGGCATAGACTAGTTTTCCTTCAGGCTTAACCATCTGCGCGTAAGAGGTTAAAATTTCTTTCTGAGTCTGCACCACGCGTTCGAGAAATTGGGCGTCTATTTTCCACTTGGCATCTGGATTTCTACGCAGCACACCTAGCCCAGTACACGGAGCGTCAATGAGCACGCGATCGGCACTTCTGTGCAATTTTTTGATCACCTTCGACGAGTCGATTGTTCGGGTCTCAATGTTGTGAGCTCCGGCTCTTCTGGCCCTCAGCTTGAGGGTCTTTAGCTTGTGACCGAACACATCTAGTGCAATTAATTGACCCTTATTTTCCATTAATGCACTTAGGTGCAGTGCTTTTCCTCCGGCTCCAGCGCAGGCATCAATTACCCGTTGTCCGGGGTGAACATCTAGAAATGGAGCCACCTTCTGAGAGCTGGCGTCTTGAACTTCAAACCATCCGTCTTTAAACCCTTTCAGTTGAAACACATTGGCACGCTCGCTCAGTATCAAGGCTTCGTCTACCCCTTTAACTGGGGTGGATTCTATACCCTCTTTGTTGAGGTAATTGGCCAATTCGTCGCGACTGATTCTAAGCGTATTTGCGCGCAGAATAACTTCAGCCTCGGTGTTGAGCGCTTTGAGTTCTGCTTCCCATTTTTTGGCCCCAAAAGCTTGTTCTCCAAGGGTGTCTAGCCAGTCAGGTATGGATTCTTTAATCGCCCTTTCGTGGCGTAACGCATCAAACCGGCCTTTGATTTTTCGTGAGGGCACCTGTTCAAATTCGGGCCAATCGGGAAGCTCGAGACCCCTTAGGGTAGCCCATACCGCTAAAACTCTAAAGAATCCCTCTCTCGAAAGGGGGGTCTTTTCTTCGGCTATTTCGAGGTATAGTCGTTTATAGCGAACGAGTTCATAGGTAGTGCTGGCAATAAAAGCCCGGTCTTTGGATCCCCAACGCTTGTCGCGTTTTAAGGTGCGCTCAATAACCTTGTCGGCGTAATGATCTTGATTGAAAATAAGGTCAATGGCGTCTGCTACAGCATAGACCAAATTTCGATGAAATCGCATAGTATACAAGTGTTAAGTCGCAAGTGTTTGCAGTTGAATGAGGTTAGCGTAAATGCCTTTCTTTTGCAGTAGTTCGTTGTGTGTTCCGGTTTCGGCTATGCGCTTATTATCGAGGACGATGATGCGATCTGCTTTTTGTACGGTCGATAGCCTGTGGGCTATGATAAAGGTGGTGCGGTCTTTTTGAATCGAATCTAAGGCGAACTGCACTTCTCTTTCGCTCTCTGTATCTAGAGCCGAAGTGGCCTCGTCTAAAACTAAAATGGGGGCATCTTTGAAAAAAGCTCGAGCAATGGCTATGCGCTGTTTTTGCCCGCCGCTAAGACGGTTCCCGTCGTCACCTAAAATCATCTCGTATTGGTGTTCTAACTGTTTAATAAAGGGGGCTGCATTCGCCTTTTCTGCAGCTAATCTCACTGCGTTTAACGGTGCATCCGCCTCACCCAGTGCAATGTTGGTGGTTACCGACTCGTTAAAGAGCATGGCTTCTTGGGTCACGAATGCAATATGCTTGCGCAGTGCAGATTTCTTGAAGTCTCTGAGGTCAACTCCGTCTATGGTGATGCTTCCGCTGTTGACGTCGTAAAAGCGACTAAGTAGCTGAACCATTGTGGTCTTTCCGCTACCCGATGTACCCACTATAGCAAGGGTTTCTCCCCTTTTTACCGTGAGTTCAAATTCTTCCAGTATGGGTTCTTTGTCGTAACCGAAAGAAACCTGATTAAAGCGAATCTCTTGTTCAAAGCGAAAAGGAACTGCTTGAACAGGGTCTAAAAGTGGGCTAGAGGTATCTATGATTTCCAATATTCGTTCTAGAGCCGGTTTTCCCTTTTTAAGATTGTAGTTTACGGTAGTGAGCAGCTTTACCGGGTTTATTATGGTGTAGAATAAGCCTATATAACCCATGAATTCTTGTGGACTCAGCAGAGAGTCTCCCCTCAGCACTAATGAGCCGCCATACCAAAGCACTACCAAAACGACTAGCACGCCTAAGAATTCGCTCAAGGGAGAGGCCAGCGCGTTTCGCTGAATCACCCGATTCATAATTTGGCTCAATTTCTTGGTTGAGCGTTCAAATTTGCGCTTAAACGCCTGCTCTGCGGTAAAGGATTTTATAACGAGTAATTTTCCTAAGGTTTCCTCGAAAAAAGACAAAAATACACCTGTTTCTTGCTGTGCCTTAAGTGATTGGGCCTTGAGTGACTTGCCTACTCGCGCTATGATGAATCCGGCTACAGGAAAAAACAACAGCACAAAAAGAGTCAGCTGCCAACTCAGTACGAACATAGACAGCATGACCAAAACAATGGTAAAGGGCTCGCGACTTATGGTCTCAAATGAGTTGATGATTGATTGCTCTACCTCTTTTACGTCTGAAGTCATTCGTGCGATGAGGTCGCCCTTTCTCTTGCTCTTGGTGTAGCTTAACGGAAGCTCAACGAGCTTGTTGTAAAGATGATCTTGAAGGTCTTTGACAATACCTGTGCGCAAAAAAGAAAGCACATAAGCTGCCAAGTAGCGAAAGACGTTTTTGAGTAAGAAAATGAGTGCGCTCAGCAGCACAATAGCGACCAGGGCCTGCACTTCATCAGATTGCTCAGATTGGGTGGTGATGAAGTAATTCAACTGCTGCTCGAGGTACGATTTCAACGATCCAATTCCGCCATAGGTGGGGGCAGTGTAGACGGGCTCTTGGGTTCCGAATAATATACCCAATGTAGGAATAAAAACCAGAATCGAAAGCACATTAAAAAGGGCGTACAACAGGTTGAACACCGCATTGGCAAGGGCGAAGCTAAAATAGGGCCTGGCGTACTCCAGAAGGCGTGTGTAGTTTTTCATTAAATAAGGTCAAAAGCTTCTATCAGGCGATCTATTTGTTTTTCTAAATGGTCTTTTACTAGAGCATAATCTGCTGCCGACCGAAGCGGCTCGTTGACGCTAAAGTAGAATTTGATCTTAGGCTCTGTTCCGCTTGGCCTTGCGGCTATTCTGCTGCCTTTTTCGGTTTCTAGAATAAACACATCGGCCTTTGGGAGATCTATGGCAAACTGCTCTTTGCTCAGCTGATCGGTCTTGGTTTGTGTCAGGTAGTCTTCGGTGAACAGTAGCTTTTCGCCCGCTATGACTTCGGGCGGATGCGCTCTAAATCGCTTCATCATCTCCTGAATTTCCTCTGCTCCTGACTGCCCTTTTTTGGTAATGGATAGCAACCGCTCTTGGTAGCATCCATAGGTGACAAAGCACTCAATAAGATAGCTGAGTAGTGTCTGGCCTTTGGTTTTTAGTTCAGCGGCTAATTCAGCGGCTAATAGGCTTGCCGTTACGGCGTCTTTATCTCTGACGAAGTCACCTACTAGATAGCCGTAGCTCTCTTCGCCTCCGCCTAAAAATTTAAGCTCGGGATGGTCGTTGATCAGTTTACCGATCCATTTAAAGCCTGTAAGCGTCTCGCGATACTGAACCTTATAGGCTTCGGCCATTTTTCGAATTAGCGGTGTAGACACGATGGTCGAGGCGATAAATTCATTGCCTTTAAACCCCATTCTGCGGTGGTGTTGAAGCAGGTATTCGGTGAGTACAACCATGGTTTGGTTTCCATTCAGTAGGTGCATTTCACCGGCTAAGCCGCGCACCGCAACTCCCAAGCGATCACTGTCGGGGTCGGTGCCAATTACCATATCGGCCTTCTTTTTTTCGGCAAGGCTTATTGCCAGATCTAGAGTCTCGCGCTCCTCCGGATTTGGAGACTTGACTGTACTGAAGTTTGGGTCAATGATCGCCTGCTCTTCGACTATATGCACTTGGGTGTAACCTGCTTTCTTAAAGACTTGAGGAATAGCGGTTATCGAGGTGCCGTGTATAGGAGTAAACACCAGTGAAAAGGCTTCGCGGTCGCCCTTCCCTATGGCGCCATTGTGAACTGATGCTTCGAAAAAGGCCTCATCGACCTCTTTGTCAATGAGTTGAATGCGTGAGGGTACTGCTTCAAATCGGATGTCAGCATAGTCTACCTTGCCTATCTCATCTATGATTTCTTGATCCTGAGGAGGAACGATCTGCCCGCCATCTTCCCAATAAACCTTATATCCGTTGTACTCTGGAGGGTTGTGAGAGGCGGT
>JADHLU010000052.1 GCA_016780435.1 Flavobacteriaceae bacterium | reverse complement strand
CAAATCGCGCGACTATTGCTCGAAGAAGACAAGGGCAAACAGTGTGCGGCCTGTAAAGGAGACTTAAAAAATAAACCCATCGAAGGGCTCACTATTATTGAGGGCCTCGAGTGGGACGGATCAGCCTGGACCGGTGGAAAAATTCTCGACCCGGCCAATGGAAAGCAGTATTCGTGCACCCTTACGCTAGAAGACGACCAGACCTTGAAGGTGCGTGGCTACCTAGGTATCTCACTGCTTGGACGCACCCAAACTTGGTACAAGTCTTCGAAATAGCGTTACTCTGCCGTTAAGCGCTTTAGCGCATAGCCGAAATGACCACTTAATGCACTATTGCTGCTGCGCTCTTGTTTCTTGAGCCATTTTTTAAGAGCCTCACTTTGTTTAAAAACGATAGACTTGATCTCAGTGTGCACCTTTTCATCGGCAAGCAGCTCTTTACTGCGCTCGATAAATGCCAGTTGAAGGTTTCGCTCGAGTAGATCGGGTTCGGCCTTCTTGTACATAAGCCCTTGTGCTAGCAATTCAATAAGCTCATGCGGATGAAGTCCCTCGCCTTCAAGAGTCACAGTGGTTGAAAGCATGCGGTTTAAGTGATCGGTGCTCAGCAATCTGTAAAGCGCCGCTTTTTGCAGATTTGAGATGAGGTCTAGATGCCCGTCTCTCTCGAACCGAGAAATGAGCGCTGGCTCAAATAGCCAACTCTGGGTTTTCCAGAGGTGCTCGTCGAGTGAGGCTAGGGCTTCTTTTTGCTTTGCCTTGTTTACATTTTGATACGGAATCGCCGCCTGCCCCTTTACCACCAGGGTCTCGTTTACTCCTCCAACTACCGACACCACGTGATAGATGTAGCGGCGGTAGACTCCGATGAGCTCCATGTACAATTCGTTGAGGTCGTCGTAGGTCGCTCCGTCTTCAGTCGTCCACTCTTCGAGATTTTTAGCTACAATTTTTAGGTTGCTCAACCCATAGGCAGTGGCTTTCACTGGGTCGTCTCCTATGTTTTCGGTCTGTGAGTTCGGATCATTACCCGAAGAACCAAATTGGTAGATCGGCTCAAGACTGCGCTGATCGACAAATTGCTTCAGCCATTTTTGTTCTTCTTCGAACGTCTCGAAGTAACGGTACCCCCATTCGATGGCGTAATCATCATAGGGGCCCATTTGACGCACAAAACGAATCCCCTGGTCGCCGGGCTGAGCGACGTAGTTGTAGCGCGCATAATCCATGATGGTGGCTGCAATTCCCATTTTTTGGGTGAAGCTAGCCGAGCGCAATGAGTCAACGGGATAGGCCGAGCTCGCCTTCATATTATGCGGCAAACCCAAGGCGTGACCTACCTCATGAGCGATGACTCTGCGCATCATTTCTCCGATCTCTTCTTCAGGAGTATTTAGGCTACGCGCCTTCTCATTGGCGGCCCCCGTCTCTAGCAGGTAGCGGTTGCGGTACGAGCGCAAGTGATTGTGGTACCAGATAACATCGCTCTCGATTATCTCTCCGGTTCTGGGGTCTTTCACGCTCGGCCCGGTGGCATTTCGGGTAGTGGAAGCCACGTAGCGAACTACCGAGTAGCGCACATCTTCGGGGCTGAATTCGGGGTCTTCTTCTTTGCTAGGCGGATCTTTAGCGATTATAGCGTTTTTAAATCCCGCTTTTTCGAATGGCCCGTTCCAGTCTTCTATGCCTTTCTTAAAATTGGGGCGCCATTTCAGCGGGGTCGCTGGGTCTATGTAAAAAACAATGGGTTTAATGGGCTCTGAGAGCACGCCTCTGGCGTAGGCCTCTTTGTCTTTAGGCTCTAGCCTCCAGCGAGTGGCGATGCGGTAGTTGTCTGATTTAAGCTCCTCCGAAGAATAATTGTATTGCTCTAGAGAGAACCATCCGACTCTATGGTCAACCTTTCGGGTGGGCATTGGGTTTTCGGGCAGTGCGATGATCGAGTGATTGAGCTTGAAGCTAAAGGTCTCACTGCGATTGCTGCGCGGAGCGGCCGCTATAGGATAGGTAAGCGTATGCGTGATCTCTGTATTTAACGGAAAGCTGCGCACCTTATTGATAAACGAACGCTTGGAATCAATTGATCCGATTTTGAAATTCTTTTTTTCGGTTTCGCCGACGGCGTTAAATCCGGGTGAGTCTTTGGAGAAGAAATCGGTCGCATCAAAAAGCAGGGTATTTTCTTCGGTATTCATCTGTTCAAAAACGGCCAAAATGGGAGCAAGGTTGTTTTGCACAACGCTTTGGGCTATGGGGTCTTTTTCGTCGGCTAAATTCACGTAAGAAAGCTGCTTCAGCACAATCTTGTTGGCCTCACGCTCAAAGCTAATTACACTTTCAGCGGTCTTGGATCCGGCATTTCTGTAAGCCGAATAGTTGGCCGGAAGGCTTACGTAACGGGTAACCATAAGCAGTGGCTTACCCAAAAGGCTGTCGTTTACAGCTAATAGCAGCTTTGATTTCTCGGGATGCCAATAGGTAGTGATTAGCCCCTCTTGGCTGGCGTATTCGTTGACTAGGGAGTCAAGGGGTTTTTCTTGAGCGAAAGTCGCTAGAGAAACAAGACTAAAAACAAAACTAAACAGAACTTTCATGAGCGGCAATTGTATTAAAGGCCCTCAATATAACTAGAAATTTTCGCTAATTTCGAAACCAGATGATACACCCTTTAACCGCCTAATCCCGCACACTTTTGTCGAATTTGCCTCACATGCGCAAAAGGCGCGCTCAACGCATCCGCAACTTTCGCAAATGGCACAAAAGAATAGGGCTAGGGCTTCTTACCTTCTTCTTTTTAATGGCGTTAACAGGGGTGCTCTTGGCTTGGAAAGATCCGTTGGGTCTAAAGCCAGCCACGGCAAAGGCCGCCGAGCTTACTACTGTTGAACAGTGGACTCCTTTAGATCAGATCGTTCAGGTTGCTCAGGCTCATGCACGCGCTAAGGGGCTAGATACGCAAATTGACCGGGTTGATATTCGCCTCGACAAGGGTATCGCAAAGGTGCTATTTAAGCGTCATTTCACTGAACTTCAAATTGAAGGATTGAGCGGTGAGGTTGTTTCTGAAGAGGTGCGTACTGACCATTTTATTGAGCGTATTCACGACGGCTCTCTTATTGAATTCTATTTCTCTCAGACAGACACCTCAAAATGGGTGTATTCGACGCTAATTGGACTTGGCCTTATTGCTCTATCGCTAAGCGGATTCTTCTTGTGGTATGGCCCTAAGAAAGTGACTCAGTAGACGTCACCTTTTTCGTTTCGCTCAAGCGCTAACACCGCCCGGCCTAGGGCCCCTAAAAACGGAATCCCTTTCTCGTCGTACTCGTAGGTATTGTCGTTAAAGATTTGATTTTCATTGACCAAAATGGTGGCCGACAGCAGAAACTCGACGGCATGAACCCGATCAACTATATAGGCAATGTCGGTAAGTGTTCCGTAGGCATATCCTACCTTATTATAGATGCGTACGGTGTCATTCATTTGACCTGGGCGGTCTCCGTAAACAAAGAACTTTCCATAACTGTCGTAATAGGTACTGTCATTAGCGTAATTGGGTTCTTGGCTTTCCAGGGTATTTCGACTCATCCAATATCGCAGAAAAGAATAGTCTTTTTCAGTCAAATTAAAGCGCTGATCTTCTGCGAAGACCTCCGGAAAAATAATCCGCTTCATCACCCCCTCTAGGTCAGCCAACGACATCCTGTTTTTTGAGCTAAAGTCAAATGGTTGCTGAATGAATTGCCCATCAGACTGATACCCCTGGCCCTTGAGTAGGCCCTTTTTGGCGTTCGCGCTAAGGGCGACCTCACTTGTGATAGAGGGCTGCACGTAAAGGCTATCTAGGCCATTCAAAAAGACGTAACTCCAGGTCTGGGTATTATCTGCCCCAAACAAAAATTTGTGCTGTATTTGGCTTTGGCTTAGTCCTTTTTCGTTGAGCTTAGCGTTGATATAGTCCCTGCCTAGAAAATCAAAGAGGTAGTTGTAAGCGTCGTTATCGCTGACCAAGAAAATCTTTTTGATAAGGTGCGAAACGGTGAGCGAGCCGTCGGCCTTGGTGCTGTCAGCCAGGGCGATCGGTTGCTCAAAAGCCGCATCGTAAATGTGCATGGGCGTAGTGGCATCTATAGCGAAGCCGTCGGCCTTTAATTCGTTGAGCCGCTGAAGGGCGAGCACAGCCACGGGCAGTTTGACGGTACTAGCCGGATAAAAATAAGCATCGCCATCTTCGTTCACCGAGTGGGTTACAAAACTAGGTAGGCCAGCAGAGTCGCGCTTAATCTGAGTGTAGCGCAGTTGAATTTCGTGATTCGAATCGTCTAAGAGTTGTTGCACTATAGGCTCAGCCTGTTCAATGGCCTGGTCTAGAGGGGTTTTTGGTATGCATGCTATTAAAAGCACGTTAAGGATAGACAGGGTAACTAAGCGAATGGGTTTCATAAACACAGTACTCAAAAGACTTTCATTTGAATATACTGCAATCTTTTAAGATGTTCGTTTTATCTTATCGAGGCTAAACTCAAGCTACTTGTTCATGAAGCCTTCGATCTACTCTTTTTTTATCCTTGTTTTCTTTAGTTTCTGGGGAAATGCTCAATCAGATCAAAAAGTATTTCTCATCACTTTAGACGGATACCGCTGGCAAGAACTATTTAGCGGAGCCGATTCTTTATTAATTCAGAATCGCGATTACGTAGACAATTCAGAAGCGCTGTATCGTGAATTTTGGAGGCCATCGGCGGCGGAGCGCAGAGAGGTATTGAATCCGTTTATCTGGAATAAAGTGGCCCAAATGGGCCAGATTCACGGCAATCGCACCCTTGGCAGCAAGGTAAATCTCACCAATTATATGTGGTTTTCTTACCCAGGTTATAATGAAATCTTAACCGGCCGTGCCGATGACGAGCGTATTTCGAGCAACGCCAAGCAGCCAAACCCCAATATCACGGTGCTCGAACAGTTTGCGCAAGAGACGGCGAAAACCAACAAGGTGGCGGCTTTTGGAAGCTGGGACGTGTTTGATTTCATCGTAAATGAACAGCGCTCAGGGGTATACACCAATAGCGGATTCGACCTTTCAACCGACTATCCGTTAAGCAGCGACGAGCAACTACTGAACGAATTACAGCCTGTGATTCCAAGCCCGTGGGGCAGTGTGCGCCTAGACGGATTCACCCATCAGTACGCCAAAGCGTATCTCAAAAAACACCATCCTGACCTGATTTATATTTCGTACGGAGAAACCGATGATTTTGCCCATGACGGCGATTATGCTGCCTACTTAAAATCGGCTCACAACACCGACAAGCTCATCGAAGATTTGTGGGATTTCGTTCAGAACGACCCGTATTACAAAGACGCCACCACCTTTCTCATCACTACCGATCACGGTCGCGGAACAGATCCGCTTGATACCTGGAAAGGTCACGGCACTCAGATCAAGGGCGCCGATCAGACTTGGCTTATTCTTTTCGGCAAGCAAGTGGATCCTCTTGGAGAAATAGACGGGGATGTACAATTGTATACCAATCAGGTGACTCCTACAGTACGTCAATTATTAGGCTTACCTCAGCTCGTGGGCAAAGGCTACGGTAGCCCACTAGAGTTGAACTAGGTTGCTTACTTTTGTGGCTTAATAGAGCCACCCATGAAGCGAACTGTTGTAGGCACCTTTTTTACTTTTCTTGCGGGATCTTTCGCACTTTCTGCACAGGTCGAGACACCTAGTGATAGCCTGCCTACTCAGGTTTTGGGCGAGGTGGTGGTACAGGGGCGCATTGCCGAGTCTTATGTGAACGAATCTAAGTCGGTGACGGTTTATTCAGCCGAGGCCATTGCGCAGTCGGGAGCCGTGCACCTCGTAGATTTTTTACAGCAGGTAGCGGGGCTAGACGTGCGCAGAAGGGGGGTAGGGCCCACCCAAGCCGATCTCAATTTACGCGGAGGCACCTTCGATCAGACGCTGCTACTCATTGACGGCATTGCTCTAGAAGATGCCCAAACAGGCCATCATCTGGCCAATTTTTTACCTCCGGTAGCCCTTATTGAACGGGTTGAGATCGTAAGGGGAGCCTCGGCCAGAATCTATGGGCAAAACGCCTTCTCTGGCGCCATTAATATCGTCACCAAAAGAACCATTGAGTCTGGAGTTCAGGGCGAAATTCAAGGTGGATCTTTTGGAACCGCAGGCCTCGAGGCGAGGGTTTCATTAATAACAGAGCAAACGCGCGTGCTGGCCTTCGCCAGCCACGCGCAGTCGGACGGATATAGACACAACACCGATTACCGCCAACAGCAGTGGTTTGTCTCACTGGCTTCGGGTTCTTCAAATCAGCCCTTTAGGTTGCTGGCCTTTTTTACTCCTAGGGCGTTTGGTGCAAACGGATTCTATGCTAGTCCATCTGCGGTCGATCAGTACGAAGAAACCCAGGCAAGCCTATTGGCCGTAACCCAGCAGTTTCAGCTCGAGAACACCACGCTTACCCCTCGAATTTACTGGCGCAGAGGACAAGACATGTATGAGTTTGTGCGCGATCGACCTGAGATTTACCGCAACATGCACATCACAC
>JADHLU010000051.1 GCA_016780435.1 Flavobacteriaceae bacterium | reverse complement strand
CGAGTTTGGCCGTCATTTTCCGGATGCGATCGGCAAGACTTTCATTAGATAATTTTTCGCGCAGTCGGTCGGTAATGATCGGAAACGAAAAGGGGGTCGGAAGGCTGCAATGCGCTACTAATGGATCGGTTTTCGCAATGCGATCGAGTAGGCGAATAAGTCGCCCTTCTTCAAGCTTGTGCTCTAAGGTCTCTCGCTTGGCTTGCAGATAGAGCAAATGATCAGGTTCGTGCGACTTAAATACCTCAAAGAGCAGTTGGCTGCTACTTTGAAGGTGTTTGGTCTTGACGCTCTTATTCGGGTATCCCGTAAAAACGAGCTGACTAATAACCGCTATGTCTCTGAAGGTTCTTCTTGACATTTCTGTGATGTTCAGACTCTTGTAGAGATCTTCGTAAATGAAGCGACTGTCCCAAAGATTGTTTTCCCAAAGTGCACTTAGATCTAGTAGCTGATCCGAGAGAAGCTCAAACCCATAGTCGTTGTAGGCTAGGGTGCAGCTAAGGGGGTGCATAAGACTGATGCGATAGGCCAGCAAACTGGCAAGGGCCTCATGAATAAATCGTCCCTCAAAGGGGTAAAATACGTGATGAAATCCCTCCTTGGTTTGAAAAATCTCGATTAAGAATTCTTCTTTTTTTGGAACATAACTTTCTTTGGCTTGCCGCTCAAAAATAGGCTTAAGGGCCTTGAATTCTTCATCTTGGTCGGCGTGTGGTTGGTGGACCTGCTGCAGTGTTTCCTTCAGTAGATCTGACATTTCGGAGGTGAAAGAGAGCCTTCCACCCATCCAAGAAGGAACTTTCGAGGGCTTTGACGAGGCCCTTTTCACGACTACTTTAAGTTCTTTTAGCCGAATAAATTCTAAGGTTCTTCCGGCGAACGTAAAAACGTCTCCCGCCTTTAACTGAGCGGCGAACCACTCTTCAACCGTGCCTATGTATCCGCCGCTTTGAAAAACCACTTGAAGGGCCGCGTCGGAGACTATAGTGCCGATTTGCAGTCGATGGCGCATAGCCAAGCCTCTGTTTTCTATAACCATAAGTTGCTCCTCGTTGCGAACCACTTTTTTGTATTCGTCATAGGTCGATAAACTTTGGCTGCCGTGTACGAGAAAGTTCTGAATCCACTTCCAGTCTTCTAGCGTTAGTGCTTGAAAGCAGTGGGTCGTTTTTACCTCTTCAAAAAGCGAAGCCTCTTTGTACCCCTCTGAAACGGCAAGGGTACAGCAGTATTGAATGAGCACATCGTAGCACAACAGATGGGGGGTCGGATTCTCAATGGCCTTACTTTCAATGGCCTTTCTCAATGCTGAAGATTCGATGAGCTCGATGGCATGAGTGGGCACAAAGTACACTAGGCTAGTCGCTCCAGGTTGGTGGCCACTTCTGCCAGCCCTTTGCATGAATCGGGCTACACCCTTTGGTCCGCCAATTTGGATGATTGCCTCTACGGGCGCAAAGTCAACCCCAAGATCCAAACTAGAAGTGCACACCACGGCTCTGAGCGATTCGTTTCTAATGGCGTTCTCTACCCATGAGCGGGTTTGACGGTCAATCGAACTGTGGTGCATGGCAATTTCGCCGGCGAACTCAGGCGCCTTTTCGAGTATCTGTTGGTACCAAATCTCACATTGACTTCTGGTGTTGGTGAAAATGAGCACGGTCTGGTGCTTGTGTATGGCCTCGATAACTTGATCGATCAGATGAATGCCCAGGTGTCCGCGCCACGGAAATCGATCCATGGTCTTTGGAATAAGCGAGACGATCTCAATGGCTTTATCTATGTCAGCGCGAACGCTGACCCATTTCTCGTTTTGTGCACGCCTTCCTGACAGCACATCTAGCGCCAATGAATCGTCTTTTAGGGTGGCCGATATGCCCCATGTGGTAAGAGTAGACGACAGCGATCTCAACCTAGAGAGGGCCAACTCGATAAGCACGCCCCTTTTGCTTCCCATCAGATCGTGCCACTCATCGATGACTAACAATTTCAGCTGCTTCAAGCGCCCCGAATAGCCCTTTGAGGCCAGTATGAGGTGAAGACTTTCTGGGGTGGTTACTAAAATATGCGGACTGTTTTTTTGCTGCCGTTGACGCTCTTTGGCAGCTGTATCCCCGTTGCGCAACGCAATCTGTAAGCCAAGCCCCATAGATTCATTGGCATAGTTTAGGGCTTGGTAAATTTCAAAAGAAAGAGCGCGCAGCGGGGTGATCCAAATTCCCTGTAAGGCTTTTTTCGAGGCCTCTGCCTGAAGTAACATCGGCAACCCTAGGGCATAGGTTTTACCAGACCCGGTTGGAGCCATCAATAGCCCGTTCAATTGGGCGCTGACCTTGGTCCAGCACTCGAGTTGAAAGCCGTGAGGATTATACCCTTGGCTGTTCAGCCATTTTATGGAGGTCTCAGAAATGGCACTCATGATCTGATCAATGCTTCTAGGTCGCTGAGGTGATTGGCCTGTTCTGCGATCTTGTCTTTTCTCCACCTTAGAATGCGCGGAAAGCGGGTGGCGTATCCGCTTTTGTGCCTTGAAGATGGGCTAATGCCCTCAAAGGCGATCTCGAAAACGAGTTCGGCATTGAGCTGGCGAACGGGTCCGAATCGGGCAATAGTATTTTTCTTAATCCATTGATTTACCTCAGCAAATTCGCTGTCGGTTAGCCCTGAATAGGCCTTTGCAAACGTGACCAGCTCGGGCTCATTTTCAGCTGACATTTGCCAAAGCCCGAAGGTGAAATCGGTGTAGAGGTTGCTCCGTCTTCCGTGCCCTCTCATCGCGTAGGTGAGAACAGCATCTACCGTCATAGGATCGAGCTTCGACTTGAACCATTCGCCTTTTTTTCGACCCACTCTATAAGGTGAATCGAGTTTTTTTAGCATGAGACCTTCACTACCTTTTTCTTTAGCGCGCGCCTTTTCTTCTTCAACCTTACCCCAGTGTTTAGGCATAATGCGCTCAGATAGTTGCAATAAACCCCCAAAAGAGAAGCCCTCGAGCCGATCGCGCCTTTCGCTGTAAGGCTGAGCCCGAAGGTCGACCCCTTGGTATTCGAGAAGGTCATAGGCCATGAAGACCACCGGAATTTCGGCTCTTAACTTCTCGCTGCTCTTTTTTCGACCCAACCTTTTCTGCAGGGCCGAAAAGGGTAAGGGCTTTTTATGGTCAAAGGCTAGCAGTTCGCCATCGAGCACACAAGATTTTGGTAGCAATGGTCCTAGCGATAGTAGTTCGGGAAACTGCGCGTTGATCAGTTCTTCTCCGCGAGACCACAAATAAACCGACTCGTTTCGGTAAACGAGTTGCGCTCTGATGCCGTCCCATTTGTGTTCTATGGCCCATTGATTGACCTCGCCTAATGTGCTAAAGGCTCCTTCGAGTGCGTATGCCAGATAAAAGGGATACGGCTTGGCCTCTTTAGCTTCGCTATTTTCAGCGAGTACAAGCGATTCGAAACTGACTGATTGAGGGTCCCAGTTGCCCATGAGCTTCAAGGCAATTTCGTCGGCCTCAATTTGGGTATATTTTTCAAGGGCCTTGGTCATCAGGCGCTGGCTTACTCCCAATCGAAATCCTCCGGTAAAAAACTTATTGAAGGCGAAGCAACTCAAGTAATCGAATTGGCTCCAATACCCGCACACAAAGGCTTTCTTTTGCGCTTCGTCTAGACCCTTTAAGGGTATCAGCGATTCAAGAATCTCACTCAACGAGGGCATTTCTTCTGCGAAGAGGTGTCCAGTTGAGCTCACCAACAAGGCAATGGTCTCCGCCAAATCGCCAACAATGTGATAGGTTTCTTCAAACAGCCAGGGTTCAATACCGGCTACTTCGGCAGCCCATTGTCTCAGTAAGGTAGCGTTTACAGCTCGTGGAGGTCTTCTGCCAGAAAGCAGAGCAATGACCCACACCTTGTCTTTGTCTGAGGCCCGTTCAAAGTAACGCGCTAAAGCCTCTACCTTTTCGTTGGTTTTGGTGGTCTTATCAAGCACTTCAATTAAGTCGGCGAAATCTCTCATCTGTGACGTTAGGTTTCGTTGGGCTCATCTTCGAAAGGAGTGTCTGCAGTAGTTGCTCGAATTCCTTGGCTGTTTAAATACTTAGAGTAGATTTCTGTGTATCCGTGTGTACAAATGACCGATTCCGCTTGAGTGGCTTGTACTGCTGTATTCAACTCGCTGAAGTCGCTGTGATCACTAAGCACAAACCCGGTGTCGTAGCCCCTTCTTCTTCTGGCGCCTCGTGTGGCCATCCATCCGCTTGCAGCAGCGGTTTTATAGGGTTCCCACTTCTTTAGCCACTGAGCGTCTTGGGCATTTGGAGGGGCTATAATCAGGACACCTCTATGTGTTTTGGGGTCTACCTCTCTTTCGAGTTTTTGATGAGACGGAAGTTTTCGAACACTATTCACGACCTCATTGTGCGCATGAATAACTGGATGCAACAGCAGGGGTCCGATGGAGTTGTCTAAATGATAGCTGAGTCGCTGGGCCTTTCCCAGCGAATAACCGAAAAGAACAGAGGTGACCCCTTGGGCGGCATTCTGTTGCCACCAATCGCGTATTTCATGAAATACCTGGTCTTGTGACGGCCATTTAAAAGCCGGAATTCCAAAGGTGCATTCGGTGATAAAAACCGAGCACTTCTGAGGCTCGAATGGGGTGGTGTACTGATCGTTGTGAACCTTGTAGTCTCCAGAAAATACCCAGGTTTCTCCTTTGTAGGAGGCTTTTATTTGCGATGATCCTACGATATGCCCGGCCGGATGCAAAGAGAAACGCACCCCGTTTATGCTGAAGGTTTCTCCCCATTTTTTAGCGGTTACCTCAATGGATCCGAGTCGGTGCTGCATGATGGGAACGCTGTATTCGTGTGCGATATACTTTTGATGCCCCCAGCGGCTGTGATCGGCATGGGCATGAGATATGATAGCCTTTTGCACGGGCTTCCACGGGTCTAAATAGACATCGGCTTTAGGGCAATATATGCCCTTATCAGAAAATTCTAATAGCGGATTTTTCATAGCAGATGACTCGAAAGTCACTCACTCTAAACTACAACATTTTGACTCCCTTTTGTGAGTGAGATTACACGTATTTTGAACCTTTTGGCCTTTATGATACCTTCGCGCCCATGGAATACACTATTCGACCGGCTACAGAGGCCGATTCTGCATCTATTTTAGCCCTGATCAAAGACCTAGCTGTTTTTGAAAAAGCGGCCGACGAGATGGTGCTCAGCCTAGATGAATTAAAGCGAGACGGCTTTGGTCCACATTCGCTTTTTCACTGTTTTGTGGCTGAAACCCTTTCGTCAAAAGAAGTTGTGGGCATTGCGCTCACCTATTTGAGGTACTCTACCTGGAAGGGCAAGGCGCTTCATCTTGAAGACCTCATTGTGAAAGACGCCTTTAGGGGAATGGGTATAGGAAGTGCGCTGTTAGACCGCGTAATTGCCTACGGGGCCTCGTTGAACGTGAGACGAATCGGATGGGAAGTGTTGGATTGGAACACCTCGGCCATAGCCTTATATGAAAGTAAGGGCGCGCAGGTGCTCAGAAATTGGTACGTGGTGCAGCTCGATGAGCAGGGTATTGCGTTTAATGTCAAAAAAGATGATAAAAAGGGTTTTTAAGTTTGGCGGAGCATCCGTAAATGATGCCGAGGGCATACGCAATGTACTACGTGTGTTACAGCACCAAGGAACCAAAGACGTGTGCGTCGTGGTATCGGCCATGGGAAAGACCACTAACGCCATGGAGACCGTGGTTTCAAACTACTATCAGGCTAAAAAAAATCACCCTGAGTCTGTGCTTGAGGTGGTTAAGGAAGCCCTTAGCCCCATTCAAGCGTATCACCAAACCATCATTGAAGATTTGTTTGGAGCGCAGTCTGCCCCGGTTAAGGCCAAGGTAGACTTGTTGTTCGAAGAGATGCACGGGTTTTTAACCTGGAACAAGTCGCTTAATCACTCTTTTATTTACGATCAAATAGTCGGCTATGGAGAGCTGCTCTCTACGACTATAGTAAGTGACTTTCTCAACGCAGAAGGAGTTGCGAATCGATTCTTAGATATTCGTCAATATATTAAAACAGATAGTGTGTACCGGGATGCCTCGGTGCAGTGGCAGCAAACCGTAGAGCGCGTTCAGCGGTTAAACACTCAGGGTGAATTGCTTGTTACTCAAGGTTTTTTAGGAAGTGATGCCAATAACTTTACTACTACTTTAGGCAGAGAAGGGTCTGATTATACCGCCGCTATCTTGGCCTACGCTTTTGATGCGGATTCGGTGAGTATTTGGAAAGATGTTCCTGGGGTTCTCAATGCTGATCCTAGGGCCTTTGAAAATGCCGTACAGCTTCACCAGGTTTCGTATACTGAGGCCATTGAACTGGCGTTCTACGGAGCCTCGGTGATTCATCCAAAGACACTTCAGCCGCTGCAGCGTAAAGGAATACCGTTATACGTTAGAAGTTTTATCGACCTTGAAAATCCTGGAACCTGCGTAACCGCCGGTTCTCCGCTAGTACCTGAGGTTCCCTGCTATATTGTAAAGAAGAACCAGGTGCTCTTAGAGCTTGCCACGCAAGACTTTTCATTTATGGCGGAGCACCACCTGAGTTCGGTTTTTGAATTGTTTTCGAAGTACCAA
>JADHLU010000050.1 GCA_016780435.1 Flavobacteriaceae bacterium | reverse complement strand
TCAAACAGCACATAGCCCACTAAAAAGGTGTCTTCGCTCTTTATGGCTTGGGGGCCTTTTTCGAAACGAATAGTTGCGAGTTGACCCAGGCGAACGCGCTCGTTGGCATTGATGGCGACGTAGATGTCTTCTATGTCAGACACCGAATTTCGCAATTCTCTGGGGTAGCGCACGCGAATGCTGTAGCGCTTTCTACCCTCTACCGATTGAGAAACGGGCATCCCGCCCAAGGCCAATTCAATGACCCGTTGTACGTCTTCGATGTGCAATCCGTACCGCAGCAAACGCTCTCGATCGATGTCGATGAGCAGGTAGGGTTTGCCCACAATACGATCGGCAAATACCGAAGAGGTCTTTACCCCCTCTACTGACTTTAGGGCAGACTCGAGCTGTAATCCGAATCGTTCGATCTGCTCGAGATCTTGACCCTTGACCTTGATACCCATTGGGGCACGCATACCCGATTGAAGCATGACTAGGCGCGTTTCGATGGGCTGCAGTTTAGGGGCAGAAGTTACTCCGGGCATAGCTGTTGCGCTCACGATTTCGTTCCAGATATCATCTGTAGATTCAATATTCGGGCGCCAGTTTCTGAAATAGGCTCCGTCTTCGTCGGCGATTAATAGACTTCGGTCTATGCCAAGGCCGTCGACGATCTCGGCAGACTCTTTTTCAGTATTTAAAACGTGCTTATGATTGGGGTTAAAGGCGAGCTGAGTGCTGCTTAGCACAAACAATCCGTCTTCATTCACCTTATAGCGCTGAGGCTTTGCGTCTGCATTGAGCTGGTATTCAGGATAATACTGAATGATGTTTTCAAACATAGAGAGCGGAGCCGGATCCAAGGCCGACTCAATTCGCCCCGACTTGCCCACAACGGTTTCGACCTCAGGAATGGCCGCCACCGCTCTGTCGAGTTGCTGTAAAACTCGCCTGTTCTCTGAAACACCCGCATGTGGCATTGAGGTGGGCATCAGCAAGAAAGAGCCTTCGTTGAGCGAGGGCATAAACTCCTCTGGGGTATTGCGCATTATGGCGTAACCGATGAGCAGCAGTGCGAACGGAAGAGACAAAAAAGCCAGTTTGTGCGCTAGTGCCCAGCGTAAAATAGGCGTGTAATAGCGTCTAAACAGGTAAAAAACTCCCAAAACAAGGGTACACAAGAAAGACACAAACACGTAATTCACAACCAGGCTGCGGTCAAAACCAAGTGGCCTCCAATAATGCGCCAACAATCCTAATATCGTCATTAGGGTTAGGGCTATATTCAGGCGCTTTAGCCACTGCTCACTTAGGCGATCAGCCGTCTTTAAGAATTGAAGCGCAGCGAATGCGATGAGCACTAAGGCCACCCAATATCCGTAGAGTAGCCCGGCGACACCCAGAGCAACTAAACCGACATTCACGGCTAGGGCAATCACCCCTGCTCTTCGCGGGCGCTTGAACACCGCTACGGCGAAAGTTGGAATCAAAAACAGGGTCACGATAACCGCCGCAAGCAGCGCAAAGGTCTTGGTAAAGGCCAAGGGGCTAAAGAGTTTACCCTCTGCTCCGGTCATGGTGAATACCGGAATAAAGCTGATGATAGTGGTCAGCACCGCGGTGACTATGGCTCCTGAAACTTCGGTAGTCGCGGTGTACACCACCTGGTCGACCGATTGCTCTTCAGTGCGCTTTTCGAGGTGGCTCAGAATATTTTCTGATAGAATAACCCCGAGATCTACCATGGTTCCAATAGCTATAGCGATTCCCGATAGGGCCACAATATTGGCGTCTACCCCAAAGAGCTTCATGGCGATAAAGACCAGTAAGATAGCTACCGGAAGCAACCCTGAAATCAGCATAGAGGCCCTGAGGTTATAGACCATTACCACCACGATCAATATGGTGATGAGCACTTCTAAAATAAGGGCCAAACTTAGGGTGTCTAGGGTTTCGTAAATCAAACCACTTCGGTCGTAAAACGGAACCACGGTAAGCCTTGAAACCGTTCCGTCTGCTAGGGTCTTAGTAGGTAGTCCCACACTCAGTTCGTTGAGCTTGTCTTTCACCGCGCCTATCACTTGCAGCGGGTTGGCTCCGTAGCGTGCGACGACTACTCCGCCAACTACTTCGGCCCCCTCTTTATCTAGAATTCCCCTTCTCTCGGCAGCACCTAATGAGACCTTAGCCACATCGCTCACTCGAATCGATTTGAACTGATCGCTGCGCAGTACCGCATTTTCTAAATCTTCAAGTGACTGCACATAACCGAGCCCTCGAACCAAGTACTCGACGCTATTGATTTCAAGGGTTTGAGCGCCCACATCGCGATTGCTTTGCTGTACCGCCTTGGCCACCTCTGAAAGCGTCACATTATAAACTTTAAGGGCCTCGGGGTCTACATCGATCTGGTATTCTTGAACAAACCCCCCAATAGAGGCCACTTCTGAGACCCCAGAGGCAGACGACAGAGCGTATTTTACGTAGTAGTCTTGAATGCTGCGAAGTTCGCCTAGACTCCATCCGCCGGTGGGCTTTCCTTGAGGATCACGACCCTCGATGGTATACCAGAATAGTTGACCTAGTGCGGTGGCATCAGGTCCGAGAGCCGGAGCAACCCCCGTTGGAAGCAAGTTATCAGATAGCGAATTCAGCTTTTCTAAGATTCGGCTGCGACTCCAATAGAAATCAACGTCTTCTTCGAAGATTACGTAGATGCTTGAGAAGCCGAACATAGACGAACTGCGAATGGTCTTTACCCCCGGTATACCCAGCAGCGCAGAGGTAAGCGGATAGGTAATTTGATCCTCAATATCGCGAGGCGATCGACCTGGCCACTTGGTAAACACGATTTGTTGGTTCTCACCAATATCAGGAATGGCGTCAATAGCCACCGGGTCACTGCCTACCCAATTCGACTCAGAGATCAGCGGAAGCGACCGCAGACCCCAAAGCAGCAAAATGGCCAGCAGTAGATAGGCGAATATTTTGTGATCAAGAAAGAATTTGATGCTTTTATTCAGCATAGCAGATTGATTTAATAGGCACAAACAACAAGAATAGGCATCAAAAAGGCCTTGCCCCTTGACGCTTTAGGCGCTCTATTAAATCAAATGAGAAAAACCTGCTGAAGCAGCTGAAGGTCTTCAAAAATGGGGGGCGGATGGTAGGTCCAAAGGGCAATTACCTCAAGGGCTTGAGGTGAAAAGGGTTTGAAATCGAAGCCTGCTGATTCGATAAACACAGCAGGAGCCTGATCAAAAGCGTATTCAAAAACCGATGATTTAAGGTCTTCTTGCCCCGTTAGGGTAAAGCGTTCGTCTTCGCAGCAGTGGTTCTCGTTGCCCATGGCCATTCCGCAGCCCTCGGCTTCAGCGAAAAAGGCGACACTGACCACGTGCCCCATACAGAGATGCTTTTCGACCGTCCACGACACGGTTGAGGCCAATACCAAAAGGCCCATAACCAACGCGAAAAGCTTAGACAGCATCGTCTTCATCGGTTCAAAAGTACAAAATATTCAGTTTGAACAAATTAAGTGCTATGCACTGTAACTTTTAAGCATTGCATTTACAAAGCGGTCTATCTCTTCATCTGTACCGGTACTAATGCGGCACCAATCGTAAAATGGAGGAAAAGGCCTTCCTATCCGAACACCCTCTTTTAATAACTCAGGTCCAAGTTCGCGTATATCACGTTTACTTTCGAAGAATACAAAGTTGGTACTTGAAGGCACATAAGGCAGATCTAAATGATTTAATAAATCGTAGATGCGCTTTTTAGACTCCTTTGTTTTCTGCAAAGAAAAGTGGTAAAAGTCATGATCTTCCAGCGCCGCATCTGCTGCTGCGATAGCCAAGACGTTACTCATAGCTACTAAATTCTTGCGAATCATAGCGGCAATGGATGGCTTAGCAATGAGGTAGCCAATTCGCGTACCTGCCAATCCGTACACTTTTGAAAAAGTTTTAGAAACAATTACATTCTCACCTTTTCGCACAAGAGCATCCATTGAAGGGTAATCGGGATCCTCGATATAATCGTAGTAGGCTTCGTCACTGAAAACTATAGTCTTTTGACTAGCTGTTGAGCAAAAATCTAAAAGTGCATTTTTCTCGATCAGTGTGCCCGTTGGGTTATTTGGGTTACAGAGGAAAATAAGTTTAGTATTAACTCCTATGCGTTTCTCAATCTCATTTAAGTTGTAACCTTTAGATTCATCTACGTCCACCCAATTTACAGAAGCACCCCACTGCTTTGCATAGTCCATCATAGCTAAAAAAGTTGGAGCCGCAGATATGATTTCACCTCCATTATTTGCAAATGTTAGTCCAGTCAGTTTCAATCCCTCGGTTGATCCACCAGTTATAATTATACTCTCAGCACCCACCCCGTGTTTTTTTGCAAGTTTAAGAGCTAACTGATCACTGTATTCATAGGGATACCTACATGCGTGATCAAAGGCCTTTATAATAGCATCCTGAACCACTTTAGAAGGGCCATATGGATTTTCATTTGAGCTAAGTCTTACAATCGGGTCAAGACTTCTAGGGTTAAAACGTTCTTTTTCGAATGAAGTTAATAACGCAGAAGGAGCTATTAATAAACCGCCCATACCCAATGATGAGCGCAACCAATCTCTTCGTGTTTGGGCCATAATCTTTCTTTTAAAAGTAGAATAAAAAAGCATAAACAAAGTACTTCACTTAAGGAAGGGCGTGGCCTTCAATATGCACTTTGTTTATGCTAAAAATAATTTGGTAAAGGTTAATGTACGCAAAATCAGCGAATTAAAAAAATGTGCGAATAAAAAGGTTAAACTAACCAGCTAGCAAACTGAGCAAAAGCACTACGGCAAGCCCGGTGAGTCCTAGAACGGTGGTCAACATGGTCCATGAACGATAGGTTTGGCGTTCGTTGAGTTTCAAATACTGACTCACCAGCCAAAAACCCGAGTCATTGACGTGAGAGAAAACAGAGGCTCCAGAGGCTATAGCGACCGTGATCAGGGCTAGAACGAATGAAGAATAATCCCCGTCGGCAGCTAGTGGAGCCACAATAGATGCTGCCGTTATCATAGCCACTGTCGAAGAACCCTGAAGCACACGAACAAGTGCGGCCACACTAAAGGCGACCACAAAGATGGAGAGGTCGGCTCGCGCAAAACCCTCTGCAATTTCGAGGCCGATCGAAGAATCGATTAGTAATTGCTTGAGCACCCCTCCGGCTCCGGTCAGTAAGATGATGGTTCCTGCGGGTTCCATTGACTTAGTGGCCACCTTGAGCAGGCTATGCTTACTGTAATTTTCTCTAAGCCCAAGAAAAATCCAGGCGAGTATATTGGCCAAAATGAGGGCAGCAAACGGATGTCCGATAAATGCTATCACCCTTTTAAGGCCTTCAGCCATTGGCCAAACTTCAAGCTTGGCAAGGGCAGCCAAGACGATGAGCACTATCGGTACAAATACAATGGCCAAAATCTTGATGATTGACGGATAGTTTACGCGCTGCTCCTCAGAAATCTGGCCCTCTACAGCAATAAAGATCTTTGAAGAGATGTAGCGTCCGTAAAAAATACCCGAAACAATGGCCGCGGGCATGCCCACCAAGAATCCGACCAAAATCACCATACCCAAGTCGGCCCCCAAGATACTCGCAACGGCAATGGGGCCCGGAGTAGGCGGAATAAAGGCATGGGTGACGGCCAATCCGGCCAAAAGGGGAAGCGCGAAATAAAGCAAAGACTTTTTGGTGCGCTGCTGCAGCGAATACAACAACGGCACTAAAAGAATAAAAGCCACGTCGAAGAAGACCGGTATGGCGATGATAAATCCGCTGAAAAGCATGGTCCAGGAGGCGTTTTTAAGGCCAAACCGCTCGATTAAAAAACGCGAAAGGGCCTCGGCAGACCCTGTGATTTCAAGCAGTGATCCAAAAATGGCCCCCAGGCCCACTATGGTGGCCACATAACCCAGCGTGCCTCCCATGCCCTTCTCAATAATCTGAAAGATGGCCTCAGCCTTGAGCCCCAAGAGCAAGCCAATGGCTATGGTCGAAATCAACAACGAGAGAAAGGCCGGAAGCCTAAATCTCAAAATAAGCAGCAGCAACAGGGCCAGCCCCAAAAAAAGCGCCACCAATGAATTCACTTCGATCATTTGGGCCAGGGGTAAAAGGTTAAGGTCTCGGCAGACTGCTTGAAGTACACCCCGTGCGCACCAAAATAGTCGCGCTGGGCCTGAACCATAGCGGCCGAAGACCGCTCTTGTGTCATCTGCTGGTAGTAGTTCAAGGCGGCTTGCATGCTACTCAAGGGCAGATCGTTATCAATGGCCGCAGTTATCACCTTCTTCACCGAAGGTTTTTGAGCAAAAAGTTGCTCTCGTGTGGCCTTGTCAAAAAGGGCTGAAAGTTGACCGTCAACCTTGGGCATGAGCTGCTGTAAAAGAGTCGAACGTATGATGCAACCCGAGGACCAAACAGAGCAGAGATCCGATAAATTGACCTTCCAACCCAACCGGTCTGAGAAGGCGGCGATCATTTCGAAGTGCTGGTAGTGATTGATGATTCTGGTGAAGGCATAGGCCTGATTTAATTCGTCTGCTAACACCGAGGGCTTTGCTGCCGAGCGCTCAGCGTACTGGGCGAGTTCTTGGCGCTGGGCCTTTTTATTGGAGATAAATCG
>JADHLU010000049.1 GCA_016780435.1 Flavobacteriaceae bacterium | reverse complement strand
TCGCCGGATTTTTGAAATCAAAATTTTCCTGAATAGGATTCAGTATGGCTTCAATAGCTTTTCCTTCTGAAATTCTGGTCCATTTCGTATTGATACCATCAAATAGGTCTTGAGTTTGCGGGATCGAGCCCTCAAGCAACTCTAGGTATTCCATTTCTTCTCCCCTGCTGTTTAGTCTCCCAAACCCCTGACACAGGTGTTGACTACTCGCTAGCGATGCAATCTCATTATTAGACATTCCTAAACTGGGGTAAAATACACCCACATCTAGACCAATCAGGCCATTCTTAGTTGCTTGTTGGAAGTTTTTTTGTGAACCGTAAAACCACCACGAGGTATTGAAAAACACACGTGATGGCTGCCATGTTTTAAGCCTGTCAAACTGTTGCGGATAGGCCTTTGGATCTGCCGCTAAGCCATAAGCTTCCATGCTTAGCATAGCGCTAGAGGTATGGTGACCATGAGTAGTACCTGGTGTTCTATGGTCGAAGCGATTTATGATAATGTCTGGCCTAAAGGTTCTAATTACCGCAACCATGTCTGAGAGTACGGCCTCTTTATTCCAAATACCTAAGGTTTCTTCTGGGTGTTTTGAGAATCCAAAATCATTGGCTCTGGTAAAAAATTGTTGGCCACCATCTATGCTTCTTGCCGCCAACAGCTCTTGAGTTCTTAGGACACCCAACAATTCGCGTATTTCTGTGCCGATTAAATTTTGTCCACCATCTCCTTTAGTTAACGACAAATAAGCGGTGTTCGCATGTATATGGTTGGTGAGATAAGAGATGAGTCGCGTATTCTCATCATCTGGATGTGCCGCGACATACAGTACATTTCCCAGAAAGTTTAGTAGCTGAAGTTCCTGGAAAATGGCAGCGCTACTTTTTGGCTTAAAATCTTGGCCATTCGCAAAACCGAAAAAGAATAGAAGCATTAGACCAGAAAGAATTGAACCTTTACCGATCAAAACCTCTTCTGATTTATAAGAGCTCCTCTTTAGCGTTCTTAGAAAGGCTAAAATGCTTTTAAGTTTCATAATTCACAACAGGCAATCTAGCTTTCTACCGACCTTCGATTAACGAGATACAGTACGCCCAAACTGCAAAGTAACATCAATGTAGCGGGCAAAAATTTAATAGCAGCGTCTTGCACCTTGAAATGCATAAAAATAGCACCAACCATTAAAACGGCTATAACTAGTGAAGATGGAACGATTAGTTTTTTGTAGAAAAATCCAACGACGAGTCCGAGTGCAGCAAGCACTTTTAAGCCACCAATAACATAAACAAAGGTCTCGCTTAGGCCGTAGGCTGCAAATTCTTCTATCATGGTTTTTGCTTGACCGCCTCGGTAAATGGTGGGCTTGTTGAACCTCAAAAGCCAGACATTCAATACTGTTATGGAGACTACAGCCATCAACACGTGTTTTAAGTATTTCATAATTAGTCTTTTAAGATTTTAATGAATATAACTGAATTCAGTCCGAAATACAATAGAGCAGGCAACGACTGAAGTAAATTGTCTTGAATGCTGATTCTAGTGCCTACAGCTCCGGCCATTAAGATCGCAAGAATAAATGCACTCGCCAACGCGATTTTTGACTGTTTGTTTGCCAGAAGCAATCCGGCTCCGCATAGTAGCTGTGCGATGCCTATAAGGTATTGCATATCTGAGAAGCCATACCTAGCGAACTCCTGAATGTAGAACGGATGAAACAGTGTTAAAATCCCATAGATTATATGCGACACTCCGCTAAAGATTCTCATTACCATCATACCCATTCGGGTAAGCTACGCGATTTAATTCAAATGCCGGCCTATCGTAGAATGAATAATAGAACGGAGCAAACGTTAATTTTTGTTTAATTATTTTTTATAATCATTAAACAAACTTTAAATAGATTACATTTACCTCAAACTAAAAAAAAGCTATGAAAAAATTAACTCTACTATTTGTATTGCTACTCAGCCTAACAGTGAGCAACAAAACCTTTGCTCAAGGAACAGTCGCTGATGTCGCTGTCGGAAATGAAAACTTCTCAACCCTAGTCGCTGCCCTAAAAGCTGCTGATTTAGTGGGTGTGTTGCAATCAGAAGGTCCGTTTACCGTATTTGCACCAACCAATGATGCTTTCGCTAAACTTGATCCAAACACGCTGAGTTCTTTGCTCGAGCCTGCCAACAAAGCAGCCTTGGCAAACATTTTAACCTATCACGTCGTTGCCGGTCAATTAAACGCTGCCGATGTAGTTAAGGCCCTTAATGAGGGAGGCGGAAAGGTGACCCTTACCGCAGTGAATAATCAGACCTTGACCGTTCTTCAGAAAGACGGTAAAATTTGGCTGATGGACAGCGCCGGAAACTACAGTGAAATTACGGCTACAGACGTAATGGGATCAAACGGAGTAATCCATGTCATCAACACTGTTGTAATGCCCGAGTAGAAATACGTTTCTACTTACTTTAATCTTAAGGCCTTGTATTTCATACGAAAAGGCCCATTTATCAAAAAAGCCGCAGAAGCACTTCTTGCGGCTTTTTAAATATTAATCCTGAAAATGGTGGGAGTCAAAACATTGATAGAGTAAGAATAGTTTGATATGCATCCTGCTCAGTGTGAAAAAAGAATACTGTTGTGAAAACAAAATTTATTATTAATGCACCAAATTTTTTCTATTTCCTCCTATAAATCAAACATGTACTGAAACTTCAAGTAGATCTGATTTGAGTTGGTTTGATAGTCGGTTGACATGGGATCGACTAATGAATAGCCCGTGCTTCCGCCTATAAAGAAAATTGTAAATGGGTTCGGATTGTACTTCAAAAGCGGTTGCAGAAACCAGGTCTTGTCGAAGTCATTTTTCTCGGCAATTAAGCGAAATGAAACGTCTCTTTCCAAGAATTCATTAATTACCGATTGCTGCTGCTTTATAAAATCTGCTTTTGAAGCATCACTGTAGATCAATGCACTCACCTTGCGCACCGACAAAAGCGTCTCGCGCTGATGATCGTTTAGATTATCTAGCGATTGCCCTAGTAAGCTAGTGGGCAGATCAATAAGCATAAAATCTCCATTTTCTTGCGCTTGGTAGAAATAGCGCTGCAGGGTCATCTTGGGCTCGCAAGAGGTTGAAAGTGCAACAAGGAGCACGAAACTGAAATAAAACGAAAGCTTTCTGAACATTTTTTAGGTTGATTAGGGTAGCCATTTAGGCGTGAGCCTTGATTACGTTCTTAAGACGTAAAAGGTACTAATTGTTACAACAAATAAGTGTAAAACCGCTTTCATCACTTTAGCTTTAGAGTGAAAAGTTCCACGAATTGCGTTTGGATTTTTATCTTCATCTCATGCAAAAAATAATACCCCATCTGCTTAGCCTTTGGTTCTTGGTTGTGCTTATGGGCAATCCGCCACAAGGAGGCGATCAGCAACTAAAAACTTATCTCGCTCTAGGCGACAGTTATACCATTGGCGAAAGCGTCGAAGAAGAGATGCGCTGGCCGAATCAACTAGCACGAATCTTGAATCAATCGGGCCTGTCAATCGAGAATCCGCATATTATAGCTCAAACTGGATGGACAACCGATGAACTGCTCGTGGCTGTCGACAGTGCAGAGTTAAAAACCCACTACGACTACGTTTCATTACTGATCGGGGTAAATAACCAGTACAGAGGAAGAAGCGTTGACTCGTTTGTGCCCGAGTTCACAACTCTACTCGAGCGGGCCATCGCCATTTCTAAAAACAAGACCAAAGGGGTTTTCGTATTGTCTATTCCCGATTGGGGGGTGATGCCCTTTGCTGAGGGGCGCGATCGCACTAAAATCGCAGCTGAAATAGCGGCCTACAATGCGGCGATCAAAGCCATATGTGAACGCTACGAGGTAGCCTTTTTCGATATCACACCCATTTCACGAGAGGCATTAAGCAATGCTACCTATGTAGCTAACGACCAACTGCACCCAAGCGCGGCGATGTATAGTGCATGGGTCGACAAGGTTATTCCCTTCTTTAACACAGCCCAAAATGACTAATCTGCAAAAGGCCCAGGCTCTTGACCAATCGGATAGACTCGATGAATTTTATCAGCGATTCTACCATCCAGAGAACGAGATTTATTTAGACGGCAACTCACTGGGCAAACAACCCCTAAAAACCAAAGAACGCCTAGTCTCAGTTCTAGACGAGCAATGGGGTCAGCAGCTAATCGGCAGTTGGAACAAACACTGGCTCGAGCTACCCAAACGCATTGCCAGTAAGATCGCGCAACTAGTGAACGCCGATTCAGATGAAGTAGTGGTTGGCGAATCGACCTCAGTTAATCTGTTTAAGCTCGCTCATGCCTTAATTGAGTCAGGGCTTTACCCGAAGCAGCTGATTACCGATTCGTTGAATTTTCCGACCGACAATTACATACTAGAAGGTATCAGCTCGTACCTTAAATTAAGCCCACCCTTATGCGTAAGCTATTCAAGCGATCTCGAGGCAGATGTAGAGCAGTTAAAGCAGGCCATTCGCTCAAATCCGGGGGTACTCTGCTTGAGTTTAGTGAGTTACAAGAGCGCCTACTACTACCCGGCTAAGATGCTCAATGCTTTTGCGAAGTCACATGACAGCATCATCATCTGGGACCTTAGTCATGCCGTGGGTGCGGTTCATTTCGATGTCAAAGAAACCAAGACCCGCGCGGCCATTGGCTGCACCTATAAGTACCTGAACGGCGGACCGGGTTCTCCTGCATTCATGTTTATCGATCGCGAATTGACTTCTTCTCTGTCATCGCCCATTCAGGGGTGGTTTGGTCATGAAAATCCTTTCGACTTTTCTTCGGCCTTTGAGGCGGCCAAAGGGATAGAGAAATTCAATGCCGGAACTCCGCAAATACTCTCGCTTGCAGCTTTAGAGGTGGGCATAGACCTGACCTTAGAAGCCGGTATAAAGCCGATTCGAGAGAAGAGTGAGCAGCTCGGTAACTACTTGATTCACCTAATAAGCTCTGAATTGGTTCCCTTAGGGTTCGCGCTCGAAAGCCCAGAAAATCACCATCAGCGCGGGTCACATGTGACCCTCTCTCACTGCGATTCATGGCGAATCTGCCGGTGTTTATTGAACCCCTTAGAAGGAGAACCAAAGATAACCATTGACTTTAGGCCCGATAAGTATATACGGATAGGAATGGCTCCGCTTTACACCCGCTTCATCGATCTGTGGCAAACCGTTGAGCGCTTGCGTACCATAGTCGTCTCTAAAGAATACGAACAGCACGACGGAAAAAAACCTCTGGTGACCTAAAAAGGTCAATTTAATCTATAACACCCCATTGGCAGTAACCCACTTAAAGTGGTACTGCTCTTGCGGATAACGCATGCGCTCTGATATTCTAGTCAGTCTATCTGGAAGTTTAACCAGGTATTCGCGTGCTTTTTCGGCCTCGTCACTCAAGGCGCGAAGGTGCTCCAAATTCCAGTGGATATTGAGCTTCTCTAAAATCTCGATGTAGTCTTTTGAGGTGTACACCCCGAGGCGCTGTGCGCAATTAGAGAAGGTCTCAAAGGCGCTGCTAATGGCTTCACCCGACTCGCGCAAAAAGTGAGCAGGCATGACGATTTTCTTTTTCATCATATCGGCAAAAGCCAACACCATTTGCGAAGGGTCTTGGTCGATGATGTGTTTCACAAATTCGCGATAGGCCAGGTGGTGTCTCATTTCATCTCCGGCGATGATGTTGCACATTTTACCCAATAAATGATTGCTCGTTTTCTTGGCAAACTGCCCCACTCGTTTGTGCGAAATATTAGTGGCTAGCTCTTGAAAGCTAGTGTATACGAAGTTTTTATACGGATCTCTATCGGTTCCAATGTCGAATCCGTCGGCTATAAGGTGCTGAGTGCTGCGCTCAACCTCCTTCATGTTCACACGGCCAGATAAGTAAAGGTACTTGCTGAGCACGTCTCCGTGTCGGTTCTCTTCGGCGGTCCAGTTACGAATCCATTTGGCCCATCCGTTCTTTTTCTCGTGCTGATCAATTCCGTCTATATCGAGCAACCACGACTCGTAGGTCGGAAGCGCCTCTTCAGTAATCGTGTCAGCAACCAGAGTCACCCAAAGATCGTACCCCATCTCTTTGGCCCCCTCTTGAATCTCGGCAACCTCTTTAAAGAACTCCTCAGATTGAGAATCAGGCAAAAAATCAGTGGGCTGCCAGATCTCATCGATAGGGATCAAAAAGGTTTCAATGAATTCATCAATCTTGGGCTCTAAAGAGCGCATTACCTCAAGGCGGATATTGTGTTGTGACATATTAAATTTTAATAAAGCTAGGTATAATTTAACCAGAATAACCTAACTAAAATCTAAAAGTTCCATTTACTTTTGATGAAGCCTCTATGAATAGATTTCCTAAATTTTTAGAATCAACGTTTTACAGATAAAATCTTTTGAAATGAATAAATTTTTCCTGCATGTTCTGAGCGTTTTCATTTGTACTTCTGCCTTAGCGCAAATTCAAATGCCGCCTGCAAGCCCCACTTTCGAGCTAAAGGGAACCGTTGGGCTAACCGAGGTCAAGGTGATATACTCGAGGCCCAGCGCCCGCGGACGCAACGTTGCCGGAGAACTCATCCCCTACAACGAAGTATGGAGAACCGGTGCCAACGCATCCACCAAGATCTCGTTCAGCACCGATGTGAAACTCAATGGAAACCCCCTGCCTGCTGGCACGT
>JADHLU010000048.1 GCA_016780435.1 Flavobacteriaceae bacterium | reverse complement strand
GTATTCTTCCGTACCCAATCACCTTTTTGATTACCGACTTGATCTCTGAGATTTTCGGAAAAAAAATGGCGAATAAGGTGGTGGTAGCTGGAATTTTCGCCTCCGTATTTTCACTGCTAATCGTTTACACGGCTGCTTCTGCTCCGGCTACTTCGTGGTCACCTGTAGCAGATGCACAGTTCACGAATGTGTTTGGAAACACCATTGTGGCCGTATTCGCCTCGATGATGGCCTACCTGCTCGCGCAGTTTGTCGACATTCAAATCTATCATTTTTGGAAGCGGGTTACTCAAGGAAGGCACCTCTGGCTGCGCAACAACTTTTCGACCTTTTCGTCTCAGTTTATCGACACTTTCGCAGTGGTATTTCTGCTTAGCGCTTTCGGAGAAATTTCGTGGGACCGCTTTTGGGGCTTGGTCATCGCAGGCTTTCTGTTTAAGGTTATGATCGCCGTGGCCGACACACCCGTTCTCTATCTCTTGGTCTATGCGGTTAAAAAGAGATTCAACCTCAAAACGAATGAAGAAATAGACCTTTTTGAGACGACCAAAGCGACGAGCTAGTAAATATCTAGCCCTACCACATACCCCTCATAAGAGCGCAGGTTAATTACGCTGAGGTCTTCGAAGATAAGATACTGCCCCTTTATGCCCTTTAATACCCCAGTTAAGGGCTGTTCGGTGCTTAAACTTTGTCGGCCACCAAGTGTTCCTGTTGGTGTATACGGAAAGTTAAATTCCTCCAGTGTAGGTGAGCCAATGATGTAGGGTTTAACCTCCTCAGGTAGGTAATCTTTTAGTGCCTGAAACTGCTGAAGAAGGTCTCTTGGCTTTTCTTCTTGAGAAAGCATGGCTTTCCACTGCGTTTTGTCGCTGATGTGTTGTTTGAGGGCGACTTCGGCTACTCCGGCCAGATAGCGATTGGGGACTTCGAGTACGGCCATCGCTTGATGGGCCCCCTGATCGATCCATCTTGTTGGAACTTGACTTTTTCGCGTCACGCCTACCTTAATGGCTCCGGTATTTGAAAGGTAGACCATATGAGGCTGCAGCTGCATGCGCTGCTCGTACTCTAGATCGCGATCGGCTATGCCGAGGTGGGCCTTGCTCTCCTCGGGTTTCAAGATCCATGAGCCTGCCTTGGCTGATTCAAAAAAGCATTTCTTGCAAAAGCCTTGCTTGAAAATGGCGGCGTCATCTCCGCAGCTAAGGCAGTGGTAGCCCAAATGGGTAAAGCGAAGGGTTTTTCCAAGGCAGTCATTAAGCTTGACAAATTCTTCGCCTAAATGCAGAAAGTAGTTAATGGTGGCCGTCGGTTCGGTTTCCATTTTGGTTAATACTCCTTGATAAAGCATAGGCCCTGTGTGTATCTTTGGTAAACTAAGTAGCCTAAAGATACAATTTATGAACCTGCCCCTCTTCAATTCAATTGCCTCCTGGTTACTCAAAAAGCGCTTGCACCAGATTGAACTTTTTGTCAAGTATCCGGCTGATGTGCAGCACGAATTGTTGCTCAAATTGGTCGACATGGCTGTGGATACGGAGGTCGGAAGGCGCTATCACTTTGAAGAAATAACCAACTACGAGCAATTTGCAAGACAGGTTCCTTTAAGTTACTACGAAGACTTGGCTCCGCTCATACAACGCTGTAGAGAGGGAGAGCAGCAACTTTTTTGGCCAACCCCCATTAAGTGGTTTGCCAAGAGCAGCGGAACAACTAATGCCAAGAGTAAGTTTATTCCGGTTAGTCAGGAGGCCCTAGATGACTGTCACTACAAGTCGGGAAAAGACTTGCTCTCTCTTTATTTGAACAATAATGAAAACTCAAAGCTCTTCACCGGAAAAAGCTTGAGGTTGGGAGGTAGTAAAGAGCTCTACAAAGAGAACGGATCGTATTTCGGAGACCTCTCGGCCATTCTTATTGACAACCTACCCAAATGGGCTGAATACAGCAGCACCCCGAGTAACCGGGTTTCGCTCATGTCTAATTGGGAAGAGAAGTTGAAGGCGATAATTGCAGAAAGTACCAAAGAGAATGTTACCTCGCTTGCTGGTGTTCCCTCTTGGATGCTTGTTTTACTCACCGAGTTAAAAGAAGATTCTGGGGCTGCTGATCTGTTTGAAGTCTGGGAACATCTTGAGGTGTACTTTCACGGCGGAGTGAGCTTCACCCCATACCGTGCCCAATACGAGAAGCTATTGCCTCGAGTAAATTTTAAGTATTACGAGATCTACAATGCCTCTGAGGGATTTTTCGCCATTCAAGACCGTAACTACCACAACGACCTCTTGCTCATGCTCGACTACGGTATTTTCTATGAGTTTATAGATGTGAACACACTAGATTCAGAGCAGCCCAAGGCCATCCCATTGTGGGAGGTGGTGATGGGGGTAAATTACGCCATGGTGATCACTACCAATGCGGGCCTATGGCGCTATATCATAGGAGATACGGTGCGATTCACTTCGCTTTCTCCGTTTCGCATAAAAATTACGGGACGCACCAAGCACTACATCAATGCATTTGGAGAAGAACTCATCGTAGAAAATGCCGAACAGGCACTGAGAACGGCTTGCGAACAAACCGCAGCTTCGTTAACAGATTATACAGCAGCACCTATCTATATGAGTGAAAACGAAAAGGGTGCTCACGAGTGGATTATTGAGTTTAGAACCCCTCCGAATGATCTGAAGCGATTTACCCTGGTGCTTGACGACGCACTGAAGCACCTGAACTCTGATTACGAAGCCAAGCGACAGTCAGACATCACCTTAAAAATGCCGGTCATACGTGTGGCTCCTGAGGGTCTGTTTTATCAGTGGTTAAAATCGAAAGAAAAGGTGGGTGGTCAGCACAAAATACCTAGGCTAACCAATTCAAGGGCTTACCTAGAAGAATTGCTTCAATTTATGAAGCAGCTTTAAGCGTGCTCAGCGATTTTGAATGCGTTTCAAGTTGCGCTTCAACGTAGGCCTTGTCAACTTTTAGTTGCTTGAGCTCTCCCGAAGGCATTTCGAACATAGCGTCTGTAAACATCGCCTCGCAAAGCGTTCTTAGACCACGAGCGCCCAGCTTGTACTCTAGCGCCTTGTCGACAATGTAGCCTTTGGCTTCTTCGTCGATCTCTAACTGAATTCCGTCTATCTCAAATAGCCTCTCGTACTGCTTAAGCAGCGCGTTTTTAGGTTGACTCAAAATCAAGAGTAGGCTTTCTCGGTCTAGAGGGTCCATATGGGTCAAGACCGGTAGTCGTCCAATAATCTCTGGAATCAGCCCAAAGCTCTTCAGATCTCTAGGGGTGATGTACTGCAGCAGGTTTTCGGCGTCGATACGGTCTTTTTTCACTGCGCTGCTATATCCTACCGCTTGACGGTTCAATCGCTGGGAGATGTGTCGCTCAATTCCATCAAACGCACCGGCGGCGATAAAGAGAATGTTCGACGTGTCTACTTCTATAAATTTTTGATCGGGATGCTTTCGTCCGCCCTTAGGTGGAACATTAACGGTCGTTCCCTCAAGTAACTTGAGTAAACCTTGCTGCACACCTTCGCCGGAGACATCTCGTGTGATAGACGGATTGTCACTCTTACGCGCGATCTTGTCAATTTCATCGATGAATACGATGCCCCTTTGAGCCTTCTCTAGATCGTAATCAGCAGCTTGCAGCAACCGAGTTAAAATGCTCTCCACGTCTTCGCCTACGTAACCCGCTTCGGTGAGCACGGTTGCATCAACAATGGCTAAAGGCACATGCAATAGCTTGGCGATCGTCTTGGCTACAAGTGTTTTTCCGGTTCCGGTCTGACCGACCATCATGACATTGCTCTTCTGAATTTCAATTTCGTCTTTAGAGGTAGGCTTGAGTAATCTCTTGTAGTGATTGTACACCGCCACTGAAAGCACACGCTTGGTCTTTTCTTGACCAATAACGTACTCGTCTAAAAAGGCCTTAATGTCTTTGGGCTTTCGCAGTTCAAAAGCCTCTTCTATGCTCTCTTTCTGACGTCCTTTTTGCTCTTCAGCAACAATGTGATAGGCCTGCTCGATGCAGTCGTCACATATGTGCGCATCGATCCCCGCTATCAGCAGATTTGTTTCTTGTTTTTTGCGCCCGCAAAAGGAGCATTGAAGTGTGTCAGCGCTCATGAATGGCTTTTAGCTGCTTGGTTGACGTGATAGAATCTCATCGATCATTCCGTATTCTTTGGCGGCCTCTGCACGCATCCAGTAGTCGCGGTCACTGTCTTGATAGACCTTGTCAAAGGGTTGCTTACTGTGCTTGGCAATGATCTCATAGAGCTCGTCTTTGAGCTTTAATATTTCTCGAGCGGTAATTTCAATGTCTGACGCTTGGCCTTGTGCTCCGCCTAGCGGCTGGTGAATCATTACTCTTGAATGCTCAAGCCCGCTTCGCTTACCCTCTGCACCTGCACAGAGCAATACGGCGGCCATGGAAGCTGCAATACCGGTGCATATGGTGGCCACATCGGGTCGTATAAACTGCATAGTGTCGTAAATACCGAGACCCGCGTAAACGCTTCCGCCTGGAGAATTGATGTAGATCTGAATGTCTTTTGTAGAGTCGGTGCTTTCTAGGAACAACAATTGCGCCTGAATGATGTTGGCTACTTGATCGTTTACGGCTGTTCCTAAGAAGATGATGCGGTCCATCATCAGCCTAGAAAACACATCGAATATGGCAATGTTCATTTGCCGCTCTTCTATAATATTTGGTGTCATGGCCATGGGATACATGCTCGAAACGATTTGATCGTAGTAGAGCGAGTTGATTCCCTGATCTTGAATGGCAAATTTTTTAAACTCTTTTTGATAATCCATGCTGCTTAAATGGGCTTGTTAGTGCTTCTTTCAAAGATACTTTAAAATTAGGCGTAGGCCTCTTTCATGAATTCTTCGAAGGTGACCTTTTTCTTTTTGAGCTTGGCTTTTTCTTTGAACAACTCAAGAATGCGCTCGTTGATTAACTGGCCAGAAAGACGCCTCACTTCTTCTTCATTCTGCATGATCGAAGCCGAAATAGACTCGAGTTCTTCTTCAGTAGGGTTCATTCTTCCAAATTGTGCCATTTGGCTAGCTACGTATCCTTTGGTGAATTCTTTGAGGTCTTCGAATGCAATCTTTATATCGTTTTGCGCGATGAGCTTCGATTCGATGAGCTGATAGCGGATACCTTTCTCTGTTCTTTCGTATTCTTCAATCGCCTCTGCTTCGGTTAGCGGATTTTCGCCCCCGTGTTGCATCCAGCGGATCAAAAACGCTTTAGGCAAGTCGAATTTGGTCTCTTCAATCAATTTTTCAGTGACATCGTTCATCAATTTCTGATCAGACTGCTGCTCGAACTGCGCCTCAGAATCTACTTTGATGCGCTCTTTCATTTCTGCTTCAGACTTCACCTTATCAGGACCAAATAATTTGTCAAAAAACGCCTGGTCTAAGGCAGCCGGTGTTCTCAAGTTGACCTCTTCAAGGTTAAACTCAGCCGTTGCATTTAGCTTCTCTACTTGTTCTTTTGGCATTCCTAAAACACGCGCCAAAACATGCGTTTCTTCAAACAAGCCTTTGGTGCTAAGCGCTACCGTATCGCCTACCTTTTTACCGATGAAAGCCGATTGATTCTTCTTTCCCTTAAGGTCTTTTACGCTAAAGGTTGCACGGTTGGTTTGCTCTTCAACCGTAACCGTTGCGGCTATTTCGGTGTCTGAGGTTACTTCAGGCTTGGTCTCTAGGGTGCCGTATTGGTTTCTGAGACGCTCAACCTGCTCCTTGAGGCTCTTGTCTGAGACCGTGATCTCGTATTGGATGAGGGTTTTCTTAGATGGAAAGGCCGGTTCAAAATCAGGAGCAAGCCCAATTTCAAATTCAAAGTTTAAGGGTTCGCGATTCCAGTCAAAGTCTTCTACTTCTTTGGGAAGAACGTTGCCCAGTAGGTCTAACTTTTCTTTCTGAATATAGTCGCTGATGGCATTCTGTAAGAGTTTATTGACCTCTTCAGCCTTTACGCCTTGCTCGTATTGTTTTTTGATCAAAGACATGGGTACCTGTCCTTTTCTAAATCCGGGAATGGCTGCGCGCTTGCGGTAGTCTTTGAGTAAGGTGTCTACCTTCTCTTGGTAGTCGTTTTGAGAAACGGTTACGGTCAACACCGCATGTAATGCATTGAGTTCTTTTTTGCTAATCTCCATGAGTCCTTGAAGGGGTTAAAAAACGAGCCGCAAAATTAGGTTATTTCGCTACGGCTCACAAATCAAAAAAGCGACTTACAGCCGCATCGAAAGCCTCGGGCTGTTCGGCGTGAAGCCAGTGTCCGGCATCGGCAATAGACTCCATTTGATAGTTTGGAAAATGATGCGCGATAAGAGGCAGGTCTTGGTCGCTTATGTAGCCCGAATCTAGTCCGCGTATAAAGAGGATGTCTAGTTCGCTGCGCATTTCGGGTTCAAGCCCCTGAGTTACGGTGCTTTGATCTTCTCTGAAGCGACTGATATTGCAGCGAATGCGCAACACATTATCCGCTGTACGCTCTAGATTTTTGAGCAAAAAATAACGCAGTTGAAGACTCTCAAAGCGCGGCTCGAGAAAGTCTTCGGCCTCTTTGCGCTGCTCAAACTGTTGTTGATCTAGTTCGTAAAGGGTATCTAAAATTTCGGTGTGCTGATGCGGGTACGACTTTGGCGCTATATCGGCGATTACGGCCTTTTGAACGCGTTCAGGATAAGCGGTGGCCAAAAACATAGCGGTTTTGCCACCCATTGAATGCCCTAAAACTTCGAACTGATCTATGTGATTATGATCGGCATAGGCGATGACGTCGT
>JADHLU010000047.1 GCA_016780435.1 Flavobacteriaceae bacterium | reverse complement strand
TCGCCACGGTATACCACAAGGCTGAGCACAGTCTTTATTTGGGAAGGGGATTCAATTTTCCGGTGGCCCTTGAGGGGGCGCTTAAGCTTAAGGAGATCAGCTATATTCACGCCGAAGGCTATCCGGCGGCAGAGATGAAGCATGGCCCCATTGCCCTCATTGATGAACATATGCCGGTTTTTGTGATCGCCACTCGAAAAGGGCATTACGAGAAAGTGGTGAGCAACATTCAAGAAATCAAGTCGCGCAAGGGAAAGATCATAGCTATTGTCACCAAAGGTGACCAGCAGGTTGTGGCTTTGGCAGACCACTGCATTGAGATACCTGAGGTTGAGGAGTCTATGAGCCCTATTCTAACCACTATTCCGCTTCAGCTTTTGGCCTATCACATGGCTATTCTGCGCGGTTGCAATGTAGATCAGCCCAGAAATTTAGCGAAGTCGGTTACGGTGGAGTAACACGTTTGTAACATTTTGGCGATGCATCCGTCTCTACATAAACCCTATACCCATGAAGACCCTATTTACCCTTGCCCTTAGCCTTGTTTTTGTTTTTTCATTGGCTCAAGATCCGATTAAAGAGCGCAAGCTTATCGGTCAATGGGAGTTAAAGGTAGATATCGAAAAGGCCATAGAAGAGGAGTCGAAAGACATGAATCTTTTTGAGCGAATGGTTGCCGGAGCGGTTTCGGGCTTTGTAGACCAAGCCCTCTCGTCTATTCAAATGATCTTTGAGTTTCAGTCAAACGACCGCCTTAAGCTTACCGTAATTGGAGGAGACGATGCTCCAGAGATTGAAGACCTGCGCTACACCCTGGTCGATGGAAAATTGTATATCGAAGATTTTGAATCCGAAAATGCGCAACTAGACTTTGACGGATACTGGATGTGGCAAGACGATCAATTGATTAATTTCGACAAAGACGGATCGGTCAATAAAAATGTCTACATGATCCGCAAAGGTAAATAGGCAGAAAGACTTCACTACTTTTGGGCTACCTATGGTACCCGTTACTCACTTTCAAACGCCACTTGAGACGCCTCATCTGCTGCTAAGGGCCTCCCAACCTCATGACCTCAAGACGCTGTTCGCCATTGGCTCAGACCCTGAGGTTTGGTCGTTGCATTCAGAAACAGATCGCTACACCGAAGAAAAGTTCAGCGCCTATTTTGAAAGCGGACTGCGCAATGATCTAGGGGCCTACACGCTTATTTACAAGCCCACTGGCGAGGTGGCGGGCTTTACGCGCTATTACGACTACGATTCGACAGCCGAAACGGTCAAGATCGGATACACCTTTCTCTCCAAAGCGCTATGGGGCAAGGGGGTCAATCAAGAGCTAAAGAAGGCCATGATTGATCACGCATTTGAAGGCGGTTGTACCCAAGTAATTTTTGAAGTGTTTGAGCAAAATTTTCGATCGCAGCGCGCTGTTCTCAAATTGGGGGCTCTTGAAATTGAGCCTAGAGGCGATCGAAAGCGTTTTGCCCTTTTTCGAACTGACGCATTTAGTAGTTTAGCAACGTGAAAGAGACACTCAGTTCGCTATTGCGCAAGTTTCTGATCTGGAAGTACAAGCATATCTCAGAGCGCAATTTTGTGTTTATGCTTAGCGCCCTGATTGGTTTGGTGGCCGGACTCATCTCTGTACTGATCAAAAATATCACCTTCGCGATTGCTTATGTCGCCGAGCTAGGGCTTTCAATTACCCGAAACGGATTGTATTTTTTTCTTCCCATGCTCGGGCTGTTCGGGGTCTATCTTATTGTTGAAAGATTGTATAAGAAGGGGGTGTTTAATCCGATTCCGACCGTGCTTTATGCCCTCTCTAAGCGCGGAGGAAAACTCAGCGGAGACAAGTTCTTCTTTCCGCTTATCACGGCTCCGCTGACGGCAGGGTTTGGGGGTTCTGTGGGTCTACTGAGCCCTACCATTCTCTCGGCATCTGCGGCTTCGTCAGCCTTCGGAGATCTGTTTCACCTCAACCGAAAAACGAGGCAGCTACTCATCGCTTGTGCCGCGGCCGGGGTGATCGCCACAAGTTTTCAGTCACCTATAGCCGCGGTGGTCTTTGCCATAGAGATTTTTAGCTTAGACCTGACCTTTGCCTCATTGCTTCCGCTACTCATTGCTTCTTTGGTTTCAGTGATCACCTCGTTCTTTTTTGTAGGAGACCAGGTACTGTTTAAGGTGCTGCTTACAGAGTCTTTTTCGGTAAACGATACTCCGCTCTATTTATTGCTTGGGCTTTTCGCCGGATTGGTCTCCGTTTATTTTCACAAAGTGCATTTCGCCATTACGGGTTTCTTTCAAAAGATACGCTCAAAGGCCATGCGGCTGGTGATCGGCGGGCTCTTCATAGGAGCTATGCTCTTTGCTATTCCGCCCCTATACGGCGAGGGGTTTTCGGTGATCAATAATTTACTGGCCTCTGATCACCAGTCGGTGATTGAAGGCTCGCTCTTAAACCATTGGGCCGATAACCCCTATGTGGTCATTGTGCTGCTCATAGGCATAACCTTGTTTAAGTCAGTGGTGATGACCACGACCATAGCTGCTGGAGGAACAGGAGGAATCATTATTCCTGCCCTTGTAATGGGTAGTTCGCTCGGCAATGCGGTCGCCAAATTGATCAATCAGTTGGGGTTCACCCATGAGGTATCAGAAGCCAATTTTACGCTAGTGGGTATGGCGGCTATCTTGGCGGGGGTTCTGCAGGCTCCGCTTACCGCCATCTTTCTAATCGCTGAGATCACGGGCGGATACACCCTGTTCATTCCACTAATGCTGGCCGTTTCTATGGCCTACCTGATTACCAAAAACAGCCTTAACCACACCATTTATACCAAAGAATTGGCCGAGAAGGATGCGCTGCTTTCATTCGACAAAGATCAAAGCGTGCTCACGCTGATGACGCTAGATAGCGTGATAGAGACCAACTTTGTTGTTTTGCGGGCCGATATGACCTTTAGAGAGCTGCTTCAGCAGGGTTTAGCCCAATCGAGCCGCAATTTATTTCCGGTGGTTGACGAGTCAGAGCAGTTGGTGGGTATCATTTTGCTGGATGACATTCGTCCGTTTTTATTTGATCAAACCGTTTACGATAAGACCACGGTAATGGCCTATATGACGCGTCCGCCCGAAACCATAAGCTATGAGAAAGACAGCATGCAAAAAGTCATGCAGCGCTTTCAAGATTCGGGGGCCTGGAACCTGCCGGTGCTTAAGGCAGGCAAGTACGCTGGATTTGTATCGAAGTCTAAATTGCTCACAGCCTACAGAAGAGAGCTGATAAACTTCACCAATTAGCAAGAACGCCTGTCTTAGCGTCTCATTATCAGCCTGCTGTATTTAACGAATTCAGCAAAAAAAAACCTATCTTTCCAACGAAAAACTAGCTAAAGCTATCTTATTTTATCATTATGAGAACGTTACTTCTTTTTTTAGGCTTCATCTCAGGTACTTTGGCCTTTGCCCAAACTACTGTTCAGGGTAAGGTAGTCGACCAAAATGGACAGCCTGTTGCGAATGCAAACATTGTTGTGGTCGGTCAATCTGAGGGCGCTGTGGCAGATTTCGATGGAAATTTTGCTTTTTCTGCTTCACAGACTCCCCCATTTTCAATTAGCGTTTCGAGCTTAGGATACACTACAGCAACCGTTTCTTTCGGAGGTTCTGCTGTTACAGTTGTTCTAACTGAGGCCTCAACGGCTCTCGACGAAATTGTTATTTCGGCTTCAAGAACGCCTGAGCGTATTTTTGAGTCACCAGTAACAGTAGAAAAGTTCGGTATAACTCAAATTGCTAATACTCCTTCTGCAGATTATTTTAACGGGTTAGAAAATCTAAGAGGAATTCAGCTAAATCAAGGCGGCCTGCTTTTTAATCAGGTCAATACCAGGGGTTTTGGTACTGTGTACAATGAAGGATTTGTTACCCTTGTAGACGGGATGAATAATCAGGCACCCGTATTTGGTTTTGCTGTAGGTAACTTGGTTGGTTTGAATGAGCTTGATGTGCAAAGCATTGAAGTGCTTCCGGGTGCAGCTTCTGCACTGTACGGAGCGGATGCTCTAAAAGGTATCATGTTCTTAAACAGTAAAAATCCTTTTGACCATGAGGGAATAAGTGCGTATTATAAAACTGGTATCACAGAACAGCAAGCGGCTGGAACAAATCAGTTCACTGACGTTGCTATTCGTTTGGCTACTAAACTTGGAGATAAGTGGGCTATCAAGGCTACACTTTCTCACAAAGAAGGTACAGACTGGGCTGTAAATGATTACCGTCATAACATAGATGGAAAAATAGTTGATGGATATAATGTTGATAATCCTGATTATAATGCCGTCCATAAATATGGGGAGGTACCTGTGAGCTCAAGTGCTCAATGGGATGCGATTTATGGTTTAACGCAAAATCCGCTATTACTGCAGCTAAAGGCTGCTGCTCCAAATTATTTTGACACAGTACTTACAACAGGAATTAATGAATCTGATCTTATAGACAATCAAGTATCGAATACAAAATCAAATCTCGCTATACATTTTCGTCCGAATGATAATACGGAATTCGTAGTTTCTTCACTAAGAGGTCAGGGCAGTTCACCACTTCAGGCTCTAGGTAGATATTTTATAGATAATTTCAAGCTACAACAGCACAAATTTGAAGTTAACTCAGGAGGGCTTACAGCGCGGATATATTTGACCCAAGAAGAGAGTGGAAATACTTTTCAAATGGAAGCAGCCGCCATTGGTATTGCAAATGCTCAGCCTGGAGGCATTACAAATGGATGGGGTGGTACTTATCTTCAGACATACCTAGGCGCTGCTGCAATGGCATATGGTTTAACGCCAGATCTAGCTGGTATTTCTGGTCTTTTGGGTATTATTGGAGCTGATATTATGACGGGCGGCCAATCCATAAATAACTTGGCTGGTTTTGCTCCATTGGGAGGCAACACTCTTTTTGCCCACAAGGCAGCTCGTTCAGCTGCAGATGCTAATATGTTGGCGCCTGGCTCCCAAGCCTTTAACGCAGCACTTAATACAATGACATCTAATCCATTTAGACTTGGGTCTGGAGCCGTAATTGTAGACAATTCCCAAGTTATTGATGCAGATTTAATTTATGATTTTAAAGATTCATTCAACTTCGCAAATATTATTGCTGGAGCTTCTTATCGCTCTTCAGAACTTAATACAGGTGGCACTCTATACACCGATTATGACGGGCCAATCAACTATTACCAATACGGTGCATTCGTGCAAGGGAAAAGAAATATATTAGATGATTTTATTAGTGTAACAGCTTCAATGCGTTACGATAAACAAGAGTTTTTCGATGGATTTGTTACCCCTCGTTTAGGTTTGTTATTTAATCTTTCAGACAACCAAAACATTCGCCTGTCATATCAACAAGGGTTCCGCAACCCAACTAACCAGGATCAGTACATTGCCCTAGATGCCGGTACGGCCATCCTTTTAGGTTCTTCACCCGATAGTGTGGATCGTTACAATCAAAATGTACAACTTGAAAATGGTACCACTGCAAACATCACGGGAGATTATATTTTTACCCCTGGGGTCGCTAAGCTTTTAAATGGTGCAGACGCAAACTTAGAGAATGTACATGCCGAGTATGTACAATCTTATGACATTGGTTATCGGTATAACTCGAATGGCTTCACATTTGATTTAAGTGCATATTATAGTGATTATAGTGATAAAATTGGCGCTACCAATGTAATTGTGCCAGTTTTAGGTTCTGGCATAACAAACCCTTTAGCACAAGGCAGTTATGCGATTTACAGCGTAGATTCAAACCAAGATGAAGATATCAAAACTTATGGAATAAATATTAGTGCTTCACAAGCACTAAGTCAAAACCTTCTTTTTGATTTGGCTTATGAATTTAACGAGATAGATTTTTCCGTCGGAAATGATCCTTCATTTGAAACCTCTTGGAATACTCCTAAACACCGCATTAAAGCTGGACTCTCTGGTAGGTTCAATTCAATTTCAGTTAATGTAAATGCTCGTTACAACAATGCATATCTATATGAAGCCTCTTTCATAGATGGAATGATTGATGCAAATACGGTAATGGACGCTCAGATTACTCTTGACCTTGCAAAACTTAATGCCAAACTTCGAATTGGCGGTAATAACATAGGCGGGAATGAGTTTGTCAGTCTAGTTGGAAGCGGTAATATTGGGAGTATTTATTATACCTCAATTTTATTTGATATAAAGTAATTTTTTAACAAACATTATTATTTACTACCCTCAGGATTGTGAATGAACTTTCCAACCTGAGGGTTTTCTTTTGTCCAAAAGGGATTAATAATCCTTAAAATTGGTCTATATTTGCACGCAAAATTTAACAGGTTTTTACTCCAAAAGTTTTAATTTCTTCCATAATGTCAAAAAACACAGGTATAGTTTCCCAAATCATTGGACCAGTAATTGATGTTGAATTCGAGATAGGATCAAAACTTCCAAATATTTACGATTCGCTGACATTAAATAAGGTAGACGGCTCTGAACTGATTTTAGAGGTTCAATCACATATTGGTGAAAGTACGGTCAGAACTATTTCGATGGACTCTACAGACGGTCTAAGCCGTGGAATCAGCGTTGTTGCTACCGGTGCGCCTATTCAGATGCCCATTGGCGAAGACGTTTACGGGCGTTTATTCAATGTGATCGGTGCTCCCATCGATGGTCTTGCTGAGTTGGAGAAAGACGGAGACAAAGGCCTACCTATTCACCGTGAGGCCCCAGCCTTTGAGAACCTTTCGACCTCTACAGAGGTTTTGTTTACGGGAATCAAGGTCATTGACCTCATTGAGCCTTACGCCAAAGGGGG
>JADHLU010000046.1 GCA_016780435.1 Flavobacteriaceae bacterium | reverse complement strand
TTAACGGCGAACTTATTTAGCAAGATTGACTTTAAATTCATTGCCTCGAGAAAAATTGCCTATGTGGTTTCGGCTGTTCTGATACTGGCCTCACTAGGGTCTTTGGCGACAAAGGGATTGCAAGAGGGGGTTGATTTTGTCGGAGGGCGCACCTATCAAATACGTTTTGAGCAAGAAGTAAGCCCATCAGAGATTTCGGGTGAGCTCAACGAGGTTTTTGGAAGCGGAACGAATGTTAAAACATTTGGAGCGGCGAATCAAATTAAGGTGACCACGGCCTATAAAGTTGACGTTGAAGGACTCGAGGTAGATCAAGAAATTCAAGGAAAATTGTTTGATGTTCTGCAAAAGTACATGTCTGCAGGCACTACGCTTGAAGACTTTGTTGCTCCTGCAGAAGGTAAAGACGTCGGAATTTTGCAGTCGGTCAAAGTAGGTCCTACCATTGCCGATGACATCAAGAAGAATGCCTTCTTAGCTATAATAGGATCATTGACCATAGTCTTCTTGTATATTTTGATGCGTTTTAGAAAGTGGCAATTCTCTTTAGGAGCAGTTACTGCCGTTTTTCACGACGTACTCATCGTATTAGGGGTGTTCTCTTTTACAAGTGCCTTCATGCCCTTCAACATGGAAATTGATCAGGCCTTTATTGCTGCTATTCTAACGGTGATCGGTTACTCCTTAAACGACACAGTGGTGGTCTTCGACCGCATTCGAGAGGTAGTAAATACTAAGGGATGGAAGAAGGGAACACACGTTAATGAGGCACTGAACAGCACATTGAGTCGTACGCTGAATACCTCATTGACCACGCTCATCGTACTTCTAGCGATTTTCATTTTTGGTGGAGAGAGCCTCAGAGGGTTTATGTTCGCCATGATCGTAGGTATTGTGGTAGGAACCTATTCGTCTCTATTCATCGCCACTCCGGTGATGTACGATACATTAGGAAAAGAAAAAGAGGGGCTTTAAGCCCCTCTTTAATTTTTTAGTTATTCGCAACGTTCTACCTTTGGGAAGGTTGAGGTCTAAACATTAAATAAAGGCCTGCCAGCACAAGAGGAATGCTCAGCCACTGCCCTGTTGATAGTAGGCCGAGGGTCTCTTCAAATCCCCCCTGACTTTTCTTAAAATATTCCAATACAAATCTGGCGGCAAAAACGGCCGAGAGCCAAAATCCGAAAAGAAATCCGGGCTTTTCGCGCCATTGTTTGTTCGGATAAAATACGAAGTACATAATCGCAAAAATTCCGATGTAGGCGAAGGCCTCGTAGAGTTGAACCGGATGCCTGAACGGGATGGCTTCTAGTATTTCGCTGAATGCTGGGTCTGTTGCTATGGCCTTGAAGGCTGCATCTGCACTAAGCTCTTTAGTCAGTGAAACGGCCTGATAAGCAGGCATGTCATCAGCGTCACGAACGAATTTGGTCGCAAATAGAAAGGCTTCATCGGTGGGTTTTCCGTTGATTTCTGAATTAAAAAAGTTGCCGATGCGCACAAAGGCTCCGCCTATGGCTGATACAATGGCCACCCGATCAACAATCCAGAAAAAAGAAAGAGACTTTACTTTTCGGCTAAATAGATAGAAAGCGATAATGGCAGCCGTCGCTGCACCGTGGCTGGCTAGCCCGGTGAATCCAGTGAACTGGTATCCATTGATCAGGCCGAATAGGCTAGAGCGCGGGTTTTCGCGTATGGGCAGTAGAATCTCAATCAAATGGTTTTGGTAATAGGCCCAATCATAGAAAATTACATGGCCTAGTCGCGCGCCAAGTATTATAGAAACCACGCTGTAGACAAAAAGTGAGTCGAGTTTATCGAGTGGCTTTTCTTCATCGGTGAAGAAGCGCTTCATGAGGTACCATCCGAGTGCAAACGCGGCGATCCACATGGTGTTGTAATATTTGAGCTGAAGGGGTCCAATGTTGAGTAGGGTGTCATTGGGATTCCAGACGATACCGAGAATGGTCATAGGTTAGGTTTTAGAGCGAATATAATTAAAACAGGGCCGTTATGGAACCGGGTCGTGCCCGCTTTTGCCCCATGGGTGGCAACTGGCGATTCGTTTCATAGCGAGCCAGCCCCCCTTAAATGGTCCGTGTTTTTTTAGGGCCTCAACGGCATACTCTGAGCAGGTAGGCACGTAGCGGCAGCTTGAGGGGGTGTAAGGAGAAATGAGGTATTGATAGGCTCGTACCCAAAAAATAAAAAAGCGGGTTAGGGCTTGGTTCATGAGAGGGAAAAAGTGGTTCCGTCTTTAGAATCTTTGAGTTGAATTCCCAATTCGAGCAACTGATCTCTTATCTCGTCTGATGCCGCAAAGTCGCGGCGCTCTCGTGCCTTGTTGCGCTGATCAATGAGTAGTTCAATCACCCCCGATAGTTTTTCAAAGTGACCGGCATCGATTTTGCTTTCATCGCGCAACCCCAAGACGTCAAAGGTGAAGGTGTTTAGGGTATGGCTGAGCAGCTGAACGTCGGCCTCGGTCAACTTCAGCTGACCCTCTTTGAGTAGATTAACCTGTTTGACCGCCTCAAAAAGTTGAGCGATGAGCACCGGAGTATTGAAGTCGTCGTTCATGGCCGCATAGCAGCGATCTACCCAGGCACTAGTATCGAAGCTAGATTGATCGGCATTGCCCTTAAGGGTGCTGAGGGTCTGAATGGCCTCCATAAGTCGCAGATAGCCTTTATCGGCTGCCTCTAGGGCCTCTTGACTGAGGTCAAGAATACTGGTGTAGTGTGCTTGCATCATAAAGAAGCGCACCACAGAAGGGGTAAAGGCCCGAGAAAAAATGCGGTTTTCACCGCTAAAAATCTCATGCGGATAGATGTTGTTGTCTGTAGATTTAGACATTTTTTTACCGTTCAGGGTGAGCATATTGGCGTGAAGCCAATAGTTGACCGGCGAAGATCCAGAGTGTGCCTCTGCCTGAGCTATTTCACATTCGTGATGCGGAAATTTAAGGTCCATACCACCTCCGTGGATATCGAAATGCGAGCCCAAGTATTTGGTGCTCATGGCGGTACACTCAATGTGCCATCCCGGAAATCCGTCTCCCCAAGGAGAGGTCCACCTCATAATGTGCTGAGGCTCTGCCTTTTTCCAAAGGGCGAAGTCTTGAGGATTCTTTTTCTCTAGATGACCTTGAAGCCCACGTGTATTGGGAATCATGTCTTCGAGTTTGCGTCCGCTAAGTTTACCGTAGTCGTGCGCTTTATTAAACTCGAGCACATCGAAATAAACCGAGCCGTTTTGAACATAGGCGAAGCCTTTTTCAATGATTTGCTCAATGATTTCGATTTGTTCAATAATGTGTCCGGTTGCGGTCGGTTCAATGCTCGGAGACAGCAGGTTGAACTTCTCTAGTGTTTGGTGAAAGTCAACAGTGTATTTTTGAACGACCTCCATGGGTTCTATGCGCTCTAAGCGCGCCTTCTTGGCGATCTTATCTTCGCCTTCATCCTCGTCGTGCTCTAGGTGACCTGCATCGGTGATGTTGCGCACATAGCGCACTTTGTAACCCAAATGAAGCAGGTATCGGTAGATCATGTCAAAAGACATAAAGGTGCGGCAGTTACCTAAATGCACATTGGAGTACACCGTAGGTCCGCAAACATACATGCCTACATAGCCCTCAATGAGGGGCTTGAACGGCTCTTTCTTTCGAGCGAGCGAATTGTAAAGATGCAGTTGATGCTGTTTGTAGAGGGTGTTCACGGGTTAAAATTCGGTTTCTAGGCTTACATAGGCTAAGAATTCTTTGCGCAAATTTTCATCGGTTTTAAAAACACCCTGGTATTCGGCGGTAACCGTGCTACTTGCGATGTCTTTAATGCCTCTTGAATTTACGCATAAATGCTTGGCGTCGATGATGCACGCCACATCTTGTGTGTTTAATATCTGCTGTAACTCTTGAACAACTTGCATGGTTAATCGCTCCTGAACTTGAGGGCGGTTGGCATAATATTCTACGATGCGGTTCATTTTCGATAATCCTACTACTCTTCCGCTTGAAACGTAGGCTACATGAGCCTTTCCGACGATCGGAAGCAAGTGATGCTCGCAGGTGGAGTACAAAGTGATGTTCTTCTCGACCAACATTTCTCCGTATTGATACTTGTTTTCAAAGGTCGAAGAGCTGGGTTTGTTGCGCGGATTTAGCCCGGAGAATAATTCGTTGACATAGGCTTTAGCCACGCGCTTGGGGGTGCCTTTTAAGCTGTCGTCAGTTAGATCCATTCCTAAGGTTTCTAGGATGTCGCGAACACTTTTAGTAATGCGTTCAATTTTATCTTCATCACTTAGTTCGAATGCGTCTGCTCTAAGCGGTGTTTGTGCCGTATTGCTGAAGTGTTCGAACTCGTTTTCTTCGTCTTTCATGGATTAAAAACTATTGCGCGCAAAGATAGGTATTCTAGAAGAGTTGAGACTAAAGCGAAAAGGTGTATGTGGCCACCAATCTAAGGTTTGAGCGTTTCACGATGGCGGCATTTGGCAGTAAAGCATCAAAGAAAAACACATTTTCTTCGCTGACTTCATGTCGCAGGCCTATGTCGAGTTGTGAGCTATTCTGCTTGTAACCAATACCTGTGCTGATTGCGGTTCGAGCGCCAAGAGAACCTCCGATGACCGGCACGCTTTGTGTCATATAGCCAAAACGCATGATGCGATTGCCTTTTTGAAATTCGGTTCCTATGCTGAGTCGTTCTACCGTGCTGTAGGTTGATTTCATCGCTTGGTTTTCAGCAGAGAATGCGGCATTGGTATTGGGTAAAAATTGCGCGTCTCCAAAATTTTCTCGACGGTAATCCGCAACTATATTGAAATGATCAGCTGGACTAATGGCCAGGTTAAAACTTAAAGACGAAGGCAGCTTCATACGGTAATCGTCGTAGTAATTGAGCAATGATAGGTTGATAAACGACAAATCTTCTAGATTGGCATCTGATCCCGCGCTCTGAGCCGTTTGGTCGTTCATGGTGTACCAAGTGGGACTGGTGTAACTGGCTCCGAAAACCAAAGCCTTGCTCAGTTTGATTAGCATGCCCAGTTGAAGTGATACCCCAAGACCTGAAGTGAATAAGTAATTATCGAGTCGGCTTTCTGTGGCAGTTGAGTTATTACCCAAATAGCCGTCTTCATTCAGGTAACTAAAGCGCTCGTAATTCAGGTTGTGAATACCTAGGGAGGCACCGAAGAGCAGGTGATCTTTGTACGAGGCAGCGGAGTGAATAACAAACCTTCCTATGGCGCCTTTTATAGAATTGCGGTAAAGTTGAAGCACATTGGTGTAGTCGACTCTAGAGTAATAGCCTAACTCATCGTGTGCAATGAGCCCACTGTAGAGGCCTAAAAACCCTTGCTGGGCAGCATATCCGTAATCGGCTCCGATTCTGCGGTAGGCGTCCTCAATGAACTCGTTGTCAAAGGGTAGTAGGTCTATGTAATTGTTTCCTTCGGCAAACCCCAGATAGTACTGATCTATGCCCTGTTCGGCGATTCCTCCGGCTCTTGTTTTCTGGTTATACAAGGCTGTTTGGTCGTAACTAAAACCGAGGGTCACCTTGTTCCAAGGGCTTTTGTCAGATACAAAAACCAACAGTCCCGAGGCCTGGTTGAGGTTTAAGCTAAGCTTGGAGGCATTGTCTCCAAATTCTCCTGTTTTTGAGCGGTTATTCGCGTGGGTCAGAGCGGTAGAGAGGCTGAATGCTCCGTAATCGAAGAGCGCTGCTGCCGCAGGGTTAATTTGAATAGAAGAGAGATCACCCTTAAGTGCCCCACCGGCTTGACCTAAAGCTGTGAGTCGTGCAGAACCCAGTGTGCTTGTACTTACGTAACGGTAAAGGTCGTCAACCGTTTGCGCTTGTGTGTGTGCTGTGAACCAACCAAGGGCCAGCACCAATAGAAATCGTTTCATGCGGCAAAATTAGTTGTTACCTCTCGAATTTGAGCGAGAAGACGAAGATGATCGAGTCGAACCGGATTGGTTAGGGCTCGATGAACGACTTGGGGTGCTTCTGCTGGGTTGGACCGTGTTTCGCGATCGGTTGTAACTCGGTTGTTGCAGACTTCGACTAGAGCGCCCTGCGGGTGACGAGTTGCGGTATGCCGGAGTCGAACGGTTTTGATAGCTGTTTCTTTCGAGCCGCTCCTGATAACTGTTTTGAATACCGTTTTGGGGCGAATACGAGGATCGTGATCGCGAGGGTAATAGATTAGACCTGCCTCTATCTGCTTCCCTGACGTAGTAAGGGTTTGAGCGGGTCGGACCAGTTCGGTATCCCCGGGTGACGCGAGGTCGTGTGTTAAAGGCTATAAATGCCCTTCTAGGGGTAAATCCGTAAACAAGAGGTCTTCCCCAAAATGGGTCGTACCATCCAACACCCCAGCCTCGGTTGAAAAATCTTCTGTTGTAGGCTCCGTTGAACCAGAATTCAGACGGACCAAACACCGGTCCAAAAAACGGATCAAACCAGGGATTCCCCCACGGATTAATCCACGGATTGTTAAAGAAAAACGGATTCCACTGAGGGCCCCATCCGCCTGCGAAGGGCGTGTTAAACTGGTTGATGGTAATTCGAGTACGCGGAGCGTTTTGCCCTAAGGGTTCATAGGTGGTTGCTGCTCCACTCGAGTAGGAGTCGATATCGGTAAACGTCTCTGTGTCGCTACTCAGCGACAATTGGGCGGCCTTTTCAGCGAAGTAATTCTCATAAAACTGAGCACCTTCTCGGTCTAACTCGCGATTGGCCTCGCCTTGAGCGTAGTTGCGCAGTTCGCCTTCTCTGAATTGGTGCGTGCGATACGTTACCGGGTAGTAGGTGATGCAAGAGGAAAGCGACAGAAGCCCTATAAGGCCTGCGAATAGTGCGATTGCGGTACCCTGATTTTTGTACGGATCATTTGTTCTAACTGCCTGCTTCA
>JADHLU010000045.1 GCA_016780435.1 Flavobacteriaceae bacterium | reverse complement strand
ACCTCCATCGAGAGTGTACCTCTGCTAAAACTCACTAAACGATCAAAGAGCGAAAGGGCATCCCTAAGGGCTCCGTCTGATTTTTTGGCAATGTGGTACAGCGCTTGCTCTTCGGCCTTAACCCCTTGATCAATTGCGATTTGATTCAGGTGATTCACCGTGTCACTTATGCTTATTCGCTTAAAATCATACACCTGGCAACGCGAGAGTATAGTGGGGAGTATCTTGTGTTTTTCGGTAGTTGCGAGTATGAATATGGCGTGCTTAGGCGGTTCTTCAAGGGTTTTTAAGAAGGCGTTAAACGCCGCGGTGGAGAGCATGTGTACCTCATCGATTATATACACTTTATAGCTGCCCACTTGGGGCGGTATGCGCACCTGATCGGTCAATGCCCTTATGTCGTCGACTGAATTGTTCGAGGCTGCATCTAGCTCGAAAATGTTAAACGAATAGTCGCTAGTGGCCTCAGGTTCTTTTTGCTCAAAGGCATTTACTTGACGCGCTACTATTCGTGCGCAGGTCGTCTTTCCCACACCTCTAGGACCGCAAAATAGCAAAGCCTGAGCGAGTTGATTGCTGCGGATGGCATTCTCTAAGGTATGCGTAATAGCCTCTTGGCCTACCACCTCATCAAAGGCTTTGGGACGGTATTTTAAGGCAGAAACGACAAAATGCTCCATACACAAATATAGGGTCGATCGATTAATCGGATAAATCGCATCCACTTAAAAAGGGCTAGACTTATCAACAATGTGGTAACTTTGAGGCAAAGCAGGTCACTCTATCGCTTTTGTTTTCAAAAGAGGAAAGTCTGGACACCATAGCGCAGCATAGCGGGTAACGCCCGTCGGCCGCAAGGTCAGGACCAGTGCAACAGAAAGAATGTACAGTTAGGCTGTAGTGAAATCAGGTAAACTCTATGCGGTGAAACGCCATGTATATCAACGTTTGAAGGTAGCGCGCCTGATGTTGAAGGGTAGGCGGATAGAGCCATAGAGCAATTTATGGCCTAGATAAATGATAGAGCACGACAGAATCCGGCTTACGACCTGCTTTTATTTTTTTGAAAGAAACTGAAAGAGCTGGATCCGTAGCCTCTCGATTCAGAAAAATGTGCTAGTGCACTCAGAATGTCTTTAGAGGCGTGTTCGGCGATGAGTATTCCGTCTTCGCTTATCCAATTTCGATCGAAAACAAGTGCTATGAGTTTAGCATATGCCGAAACACCTATGTTGTAGGGCGGATCCATAAAGACGATATCGTAGGGATTAGCAGTTGACTGAAGAAACGATTCGACCTTGGTGCACCGAATTTCTAGGGTTTCTAGAGATAGTAGTTCGGCGGTTTTACGAATGAATCCACACCCTTGTCGGTCTTGTTCTACAGCGGTCACCCGCTTGCTTCCCCTTGAGCAAAATTCAAAGCTAATATTCCCTGTTCCGCTGAACAGGTCTAAAACCGATTGCTCGCTAAGGTCTATACGGTGGCTAAGTACATTAAATAAGCCCTCCTTGGCCACATCTGTTGTCGGTCTGGCAGATAGTGTTTTAGGAGCCGTTAGCTTGCGTCCTTTGTGCATTCCGGAGATGATGCGCATAGTATTATCGGCTTAGTGAAAGGGGTAGAATTCCGTAATATATTGGGCATCTGAAGCCCATTCGTTAACGTGTTTGAAACTCGCTGCACCCCAATTAGATCCGTTTTCGTAGCAAATAACATCGGTGGTTGACTCGGGTTGCTTTGTGGTTCTGAGGGCTAACTGCAGGTAGTAACTCGCGTCTATGTCTCCTTCAATAGCGAATTGATTGTAGACTAATAGTTTAGGACCTTTGTGATAGACGAGCTCTATATGTTTAGGATGAAAGATGCTTACTAGGCGAGGAATCTCTTTGTTGGGGCTTACAAGCGCGCGTTTGAGCAGCTCGTGAGCGCTGTGAGTCACCGTGATCGAATAGTGGGCATCTCTAAGCACTTCCTCGAGTTTTTGATTATGGGCAAAGACCACAAAGAGCCCAAAATTTTTAAGTTCGGTAAAGGCCGTATGCGCCCAATCTTCTAGGTGGTACTTTAAGTAATCCGAAGCGTCTGTTGCGCTAAAAAGCTCTTCTGGAACTATTGTGGCTGGGCCAGAATAAATAAGTTTAATCGTAGCATCTGTGAGCGATTGTTGACTCAGCCAAAGAAGCAGATCTTCTTGCTGCTCCAAAAATATCCGATCAAGCCTATCGTCAATAGTAGGTTTAAAAACACAAAATCCATCCGGAAGAACCTGGATGGATAGTGCTATGCGTGATTGTTTTTCCTTGGCGGAAATCAATGTGTCAAAACTTAATTCGATGTTTTCTTCTTGTCGTAGATAGACGGCCAGTTACCTGATGTGCTCACCTCGGTTAAGGACCCTACCTTAATGGTGGTTCCATTGACCTCTTCAATACTCGCATGCGCATTTTCTTTGGCCAAAAGATCTTTAGGTTGGTCGTATAAAATGACATTTTTCTCAACAGAGGCTTCAAAAACTGGAGCATTAAATCCTTGCTTGTTAACCACGTCTGCCTTCATAGTGAAGCGCTCGTTATTCTGAGCGTATGGTACGGCGAAAAGCGTCTTATATGAAGAACTTCCTTTGAAGATCGAATCTTTAACGGCAACAGTTCCAAGCGTATCAACCACTACGGTGTCGACCTGCATATCAATGCGGTAGGTGCGGTTGTAGCGCATAAACGATGAATCTTTTTGCTGTGTAAGAGTAAAGTATCCAGTATCTATAAAATTGATGAGCGATTCGAAGTCTTTGGCATAAGCACCGGTAACTGTTCGATGTGCTACTTGGGCATCGCGAATGTCTTTTAGTTTTTCTATGACCGCTGAAAAGCGCTCTTCTTTCACATTGTTGAAAGAAATAGGAGCCATTACAGATAAATAAATAAGGTAAGCAAGAACTCCTGAGACCACAAGAAGAACGTACTGGAGAACAGTTTTCATCGTTTGGTTTTTTGTTTTGAACGTGAACAAATCTACAATTTTTTTCCAATCACCAAAGTTTTTAGCTCGAAATGAAATGATGTGTATCTTCGACCAAAGTTTAGCTTTTGAATCCCCATAAAATCTACCGTTTACTTCTAGATTCATTGAGTTTTGAGCCTACTCTGTCTCAAAAAAAGGCGCTCGAAGAAATCACGCGTTTTCTCGTTGCCGAGAATCCGAAAAAATTCTTCGTGCTCAAGGGTTATGCAGGTACAGGTAAGACTTCACTGATTAAGGCGCTAATTCAGGCCTTGCACAGCATGGGCAACCAAACGATTCAACTCGCCCCAACTGGTAGGGCAGCCAAAGTTATTTCACGCTATTCGGGCTATCAAGCTTCAACCATACACAAGCTGCTATACTACCCCAAGCGCTCGGGAAATAAGCCCATCAGTTTTACGCTAGCAAAGAACAAGTTTAAACGTACGCTATTTATTGTAGACGAGGCCTCAATGCTTTCTGATCGCCAGCCAGACAAAGGGTTATTTGCCTCTGACTCACTATTACAACACTTGTTTGAGTACGTATACAGCGGCCAGAATTGTTCACTCTTGCTCATCGGAGATACGGCTCAGCTCGCTCCGGTCGCCGAGACGCAAAGTATAGCTCTCGATGAGCAGCAACTAGCGCTGAGATTTGAGTTGACCCCTTTTACGGCTTTGCTCACCGAGGTAGTGCGACAAGCCGCCGAAAGCGCGATACTCAGTAATGCCACGCGAATTCGCGATTCTCTGATAGCCAATGATTTTCAGTTTAAGCTCGACACAACAAGCGCATCAGAAGTATTTCGCATGCAAGACGGATCTGAGTTATTAGAGGCCTTAGAAGACGCTTACAGAGAGGCGGGAATGCAAGAGACGGCCATCATAGTCCGTTCTAATAAGCGCGCGAACCTCTACAATAAAAATATTAGGCAGCGCATACTTCAACTTGACAATGAATTAAGCGTTGGAGATATATTGATGGTTGTCAAGAACAATTATTACTGGCTGTCTGAATCCAAAGAAGTGGCCTTTATTGCTAATGGTGACGCCATTGAAGTGCTTCAGATCTACCAGTTTAAAACCCTTTACGATTTTAAGTTTGCCGAAGTTCAGGTGCAACTGCTTGACTACGAGTCACCTCCATTTGACACCGTACTGCTTTTAGATGTACTAGAGGCCGATCAGCCTGCTTTAAGTTTTGAAGACGGTAATAAGCTTTACCACAAGGTGGCTGAAGATTATGCACACGAGAGCTCGAAATACAAACGGTACCTAGGAATCAAGAATAACCGTTATTTCAATGCACTTCAAGTGAAGTACTCTTACGCCATAACCTGTCATAAAGCCCAGGGCGGCCAATGGAGACGCATTTTTGTCGAGAAACCTTATGCGCCAGACGGATTCGATCAGGATCACCTTAAATGGCTTTATACGGCTTTCACAAGGGCTTCTGAGCGCTTATATCTAATGGGGTTTGAAAACGATTACTTTTACGAGGACGAAATACGATAAGACCATGAAGATTGTAGCCATGATACCCGCACGACTAGCATCGACGCGTCTCTCAGAGAAGTTGATTCGCGATTTGGCAGGTGCTCCGGTTATTGTGCGAACCTATGAGGCTGTGAAACAGACCTGCCTTTTTGATGAGGTGTACGTGGTTACTGATAGTAAAAAGATTGAGACGATTGTTCTGGCTAAAGGAGCCAAAGTTTTATTTAGCTCGACCCATCACGCCACCGGAAGCGATCGATTGGCAGAGGCGGCCTCAAAGATCGAAGCTGACCTGGTGATTAATGTGCAGGGCGACGAACCCTTCATCGACAAGCAAAGCCTAGAGCGTCTTATAGAGGTGTTTAAGGATGATACCGAGCGACAAGTAGACCTCGCCTCGTTGATGACTCCCCTTATGGATATAGAGGAGGCTAAAAATCCGAATGTAGTCAAGGTAATTACTGACCTAAGCGGCAGAGCCCTTTACTTTTCGCGTTCAGTGATTCCATTCAATCGAAGTGGATTAAGCGCGACTGTGCCTTTCAAGCATAAGGGTGTTTACGCCTTTCGAAAGCAGGCCCTGGTTGATTTCTCACAACTGGCAATCGGCCCCCTTGAGCAGGCAGAAAGCATAGAGGCTATTCGATTTTTAGAGCACGGAAGGGTACTTCAGATGGTTGAAACCCCTAACGATAGCATTGGAATCGATACACTAGAAGATTTGGAGCGCGCAGAACAGCTTATCAAGATTCGCTCATAGTGTGATAGACGTTTTGCACGTCATCGTCTTCTTCAATTTTCTCTAATAGCTTCTCGATATCGACTACTTGCTCTTCGGTGAGTTCTTTGGTGATTTGGGGTATGCGCTCAAATCCGGAGGAGAGAATTTGAAGCGATCGGTTTTCTAATTCCTTTTGAAGGCTGCCGAAGGCCTCAAAAGGGGCATAGATGAGCACTCCGTCTTCATCTTCAAAAATTTCTTCAACCCCAAAATCGATCAGGTCTAATTCAAGAGCCTCTAGGTCGCAATTTTCAGCGGCAATTCTGAAGTTACAGCTGTGATCGAATAGAAACTCAACCGATCCTGAGGTCCCCAGTGTGCCCCCACATTTATTGAAATAGCTGCGGATATTGGCCACTGTTCTTGTGGGGTTGTCTGTTGCGGTTTCGACCAAAATGGCGATACCGTGCGGGCCGTACCCTTCGTAGAGCAACTCTTTGTATTCACCCTGCGATTTGTCGGAGGCCCTCTTAATGGCGCGCTCGACATTGTCTTTTGGCATGTTAACCGCCTTAGCGTTCTGAATGACCGCCCTCAATCGGGCATTTGAATCGGGGTCTGCTCCGCCTTCTTTTACGGCCATCACGATGTCTTTGCCTATGCGTGTAAACGCCTTTGACATCGCCGCCCAGCGCTTCATTTTACGCGCTTTTCTGAATTCAAATGCTCTTCCCATACTCGCTGAAATTAGAGGGGTAAAAATACGGATTTTAGCCTATGTTAAAGGCTCTAAATGGTGTGTTATAGCCTCGTTGACGCTAAATTGTAGATAGTTGGGTAGCTTGTTGTCTCTGGGCAGCACGGCCAAGTAACGAATGTCGTTGGTGGTGTAGACTCTTTTGTACAGCGGATGGTAGTTGCCTAACCGATCAATCAAGGCCTTAATCAGGTCTTGATGCAAGACCAGATCGCTGCTTCCCAGGTGAACAATTCCGGTTTTCTTTCGGTTGACACAGTAGTGCAGTTGCTGCACCAATTTGTCGACATAGGTGATGTTGATCGAAAGGTTTGGAAAGACTTCAATAGCCTCATTGCTCTGTAGTTGGTTTTTGAGTGCCAGCATTCGGGGCGAACCATTGCCAAAAACCATAGGTGCTCTGGCGATGAGCCACTGTTCTTTGGGAAGGCGCATGACCTTGTTCTCAATGTGAATTTGGTAGCGCCCATAGGGGCTTTCAGATAGGGTTTTGTCGTTTTCGTAAGACGGATACTTCGAATAGGCATCAAAAACATTAGCCGAACTAAGAACCATCAATTTGACCGCGTGCACGCGGGCATACTCCACTAGGTGCGCATGTACGGTGTTAAAGACATCCTTTGGTCCGCGCATGGCCGAAATGACCAGGTTGGGCTTCAGGGCCTTAAGCAGTTCGACTAGGTCGTCGCTTTGGGCATCGTATTTGAAGTAGCGCCGATTTGCCTTAAAGGTGCTGGCGGCGCAGAAGGTGCCGTAAGTGTCGAAATAGGCACTGAGTTCTTTGTACAGTTGGCATCCGATAAATCCGCTTGCACCTAGTATAAGAATACGCTGCTTTTTAGGCATTGGATTAGTTCACAAAAGGCAGTTTTACGACTACGGCCTTTAGTGCCTTGGAGCGCACTTCGATGAAGATTTCCTGATCTAATTGAGACGAGCTAAGGGTTACATAACCTAGGCCAATTCCGTACCCCAAACTAGGAGAGAGCGTTCCTGAGGTTACCCTGCCAATGGTTTGGCC